>JASHYD010001343.1 GCA_030043175.1 Xanthobacteraceae bacterium
AAGTGGTACTTCCAGACCATTCCCAACGAGTCCTGGGACTATGATTCGGTGGCGATCACCCAGCTCTATAATGCCAATATCGGCGGCGAGCTGCGAAAGGTGCTCGGACAAACCAACCGGAATGGCTTCTACTACGAGTTGGATCGCACCAACGGGCAGTTCCTCCGCGGTCGACCGTTCACGACCGTGAACTGGACCGCCGGGCTCGATGCCAAGACCGGCCGGCCGATCGATTACGACCCGTCCAAGGCCATTCAGGACTATGCCGGCAAAGCGGTGCGATACGGCAAGAAAGCAATCGACGTTCGCCCCGCCCACTATGGCATGCCGACGCTGATGCCGAACGCCTACGACCCGTCGCGGGGCATCACCTACTTCAACGCCATGATCGGCGAAGCCAATTATTTCAACTCCCGGGCCGCCGATCCAGCACGGCAGCTCATCGGCACCGGCTTCAGGGAAATTTACTGCGGCGTCGACACCAAGGAGAATGCCGTCGAACCAATCGAACGCAGCGTGCGCAATCCCAACTGCAGAGTGAGCCACGGCCTGCTCGGCGGCATCGATGTCAGCACCGGCAATACCGTGAAGAAACTTGAGTCCTATTATCCAGCCTATTCAGGCGTGCTGGGCTCCGACGGCGGCCTCATCTTCTTCGGCGACATCATGGGCAAAATTTCGGCCTTAGATAAGGACACCATGCAGGAGCTTTGGCATTTCGAAACCGGCACCGCGTTCGCCGGCTCGCCAATGACCTTTTCGGTCAATGGCAAGCAATATCTCGCGCTGATCACCGGAGGCCGGCTGGGCCGCGACGAGGGCTCGTTTCCAGAAGCGGCCGAGCTCGGACAGAACGTGAACCTGTTGGTGTTCGGGCTCTAGTCGGGACGCGCAGGGTGGGCGACGGCGCAAAGAACAGCGTGGCCAAGGCGGTGCCCGTCGCGCTGTGCCGCCTGCGATGGCGATGGCGGCCTTCGCCTCAAGTGCGTGCGTCGCTCCCGCCCGATCCTCCCCTTCGCGCCGAAAGCGGGCGAGACGCCCTCGCTTGTAAGCTTTCCTTGCCGATCCTCACCGCGCTCGCCTTGAACCTCGCGGGCGAGCTCTCAAACCCCGCATCGGCCCAGCAGCCGTTGCCGCGAATCTGGGACCTGCAACTGCCCACCCGGGTCAGCGACCTTCCGGAGGAGGAATTCGTTGACCCCGCGTGCGGGACCAACGGCGGCCCGCCGGGGCTTGCCATCGGCACATTCGAGCGCTTCGAGCGGTGCCGCCCGGAGGCTTCGGGCCTGCGCGAAATCGCCTTTCGCTATGATGACGAGTTGGAATTTATCGCCCGCGCCGCGCGCGACCCGGACGCCATCGCCCGCAACAATGCCATGCTGGTGCTCGGCCAGCCGGTAACCCTCTCGCTCCTCATCGATGGCTCGGGCCTCGTGCAAGGCTATCGGATTTTCACCGATCCGCGCGCGGATGAGGAGGTCCGCATGCAAGCCTACAGTATCGCCATCGCGTTCAAGGCACGTTTCGGCACCCAAGGATGGACGTGTAGCGACCTTCCGCCCGCCGAAGGCGAGACGCCCATCCTCGGCGAATTCGTCAAGGAGCGATGCGAGAGACTTATGGACGGCCAGGCCATCACGGTCGAAAGCCGCCACTATTACAAGCCCGGTCAGGCCATGCTTGATCCCAACACGGGCCTGCCAATGGCCAATCAGTTCGAAAGCTCAGCGCGTCTACAGGTCGTCCGCGCCTTGGGGAAATAGCTGACGCAAGTAGAAAGGCAGCACCCTGTCCCGGTTACGCGCAGTTGCAGGAATGCCAGTAAAATAGGGCGTTTCTGCTACTTGCTCGCAGCGGGTCGCTCCGTCCCGCTATGATTTTGTCCCGTCGAGTCGTGGTCGTAATTTCGGGGCATGAAAAAGGGCCGCCGGCCCCTATTGCGTGGAATGTATTTTTTAAAAAAAACCCTCTTCAATGCATCCCAAGGCGGGTCGGACCTGGTCGTACAACGGCGATAGCGCGTTACGAACTGCAACGCGCCAATGCACCGGAGGCCTCTAATTTGGGAGTTTGTCAGCTAAAATTTCGAGTTTGTGGATTTCGGGCGTTTTGGCAAATAAATCGCCCGCTTTGACTTTTTCCATCAATGCCGAGGCCACCTTGCCGTTAAGATGCGCATCGCGCCCGGCCTCATCGTCGAACGTGTCGAAGATGGCGAAGGAGGATGGCCCGTCTTGAATGGCGAACCACGAGACCGTTCCCGGCTCATCATTCACCAAAGGCACGGCCGACCGCAGAAAATCAGCGACCTCTTTCTCTTTACCCGGCTTTGCCTGCAGAGGAACATACAAAGCAAACCTGGTCATCACCGTATCCTCCCTCTGATGTGCATCAGCGGCCGAAGCTTGGACGGGATTCCTGCGGAAATTGGGGCCGATCCGCGCATTAAACGCGGTTGAACGCGACACCTGATCGCAAGCACAAAATTGACGCAGCGTCAGTCATCAGTCAGCGGGGCCCTTGCTTGTTCAGACCACGCCCGAAATCGATGACTTGTCAAGGAAGCCTCGCCTCCAGCAGCGGCTGGCGCACGCCCTCCCCGCATCAGCTCGACAACAGCAAACATGCTCGCGCCCACGGCTTCGGCGCCGTTGATCACGGTCGCAAGCTCGATGCGCGCGTCGAGGCCCGCACCCGATGCGCCCGCGTCCTAAACGTCAGGACTCCTAGCGCCCGACAATGTTCGCCACAAGAAAATCGACAAGCGCCTCGACTTCGTTTGCGCTGAGAACGGGCGTGAGGGTTACTCCTTCCGGAGCAGGCCCCGTTGGAAACCCGTAACAAGACCGTTGGGTGTAGGCGCCGTCGAGCCAGCTGGGCATTTGGGTTCCTGGCAGCCCACAGCTAATGGCCTCGACAAGGGCCGCACGATCGAGCCTCGTCTTGCGCAGGCTTGGGCCGGCAGGGAATTCGCCGCCGGCACCACCTTCGCCCGTGGCGCCGTGGCATTGAAGGCATCCGGCCTTGTCCCACGCGGCCTCACCGGCCGCGAGGCGCGCGGCATCTTGTGCGAAAGCTGATGTGTCAAGCGTCATGCCGACTATCAAAGAAAAGACCGTCGCTACGACCGCGAACTGTGCACGCATGTTTGCCTCCCTGCAGCGGGCATTCACGTTGCGGATCATGCGGCGCGCGTAAGAGATGCACCTCGAATCGGGCGATCGGCGCAGTCGCAATCTCCGAAATAACCTCAGGGATCTCGCGTTTGGGTGCGGTCCCGGTCAAGCTTGACCTTGAGCTGCTCGATCTCGGCGAAAAAAGCACTCTCGTCGCGCACCGGCGCGAGGCGGAGCGATGGCGGCATCAGCCGGCTGAAGGTGCCCTCGCGGCCGGAATCAGACAGAGCCTCGGACCGCAGCACGGTCTGTACACCGATCGCCAGCACCAATAGAGCGATCACGAGAGCGCCCTTGAGCATCAGGCGCGAACGACCGGTCTCCCGCAGATGGAAGAAGCACATGGCGGCGAGGATGCACCACCCCACGGCATATTGGTAATCGGTGGCGACGGGCCAGGCGAGCGCAAAAGCCGAGAATTGGGCAAACTCGGCAAAGAGCAAGAGGAGGAGGACACCCAACAGCGCAATGAGGAGATTTTCCAGGAAGCGGGCTCGGCCAGAAAAGACACGCGACAGCACGACCCAGATGGAAACCCAGGCCAGGACCGACCCAGCGAGGATGAGCAGCGGATTGAGGTAGCTCGAAGCCCTGGGCTCGGTTGTCTGCGCCAGCCACACGAAGAGCGCCTCGATCACGAGGATCAAAGCGCCGAGCCCCGAAGCGAGCGCGATCGGCCAGGTCTGCGTCCGCACTCGCACCAAACGTTCGCCCGGCACAGCATAACTCGCCTCTCGGATACGCAGAAAGGTGTGCCCGATACGAATGGGGTGCTCCGGGTCGAGGACGATGCGCTGGTGTCGGCCGCTGCCGCGATCGAGGAACATACCATTGGCGCTGCCAGTATCCTCTGCCACCAGGCGCCGAGCCTCATCGCGAAAGACGCGCACGTGCCGCGCCGCAACGTAAGGATCGTCGACGATCACATCATTGGCGTAACCGCGGCCGATGCATACCTCTTCGCCCGCGATGGGGAAGCGCGCCGCGACCTCGCGGTGACGTGAGAGGATCTCGACCCAAATCATTTTTGGACTGCTTCGAGGAAGCGCTTGCTCAGCGCGACGGCCTCGGGATAGCCCACGGCTTGAAGGCTGAGTCGCGATACCAGCGCCTCGGTGCCCTGGTCCTCGGTGACGGCCGTCAATGCCACGTCGTAGAGCCCGTCGAACTCTCGATAGCCCTGGGCGCACCAGACGACGCGGAGCGGCGGATGATTTGGCGTGGTCGCTGTTGCGACGAAGCCCTCGTGGCAGCGCTGCGTCGTATACCACTTGCGCGACGGGTCTCCGCCGATGAAGGCCGACTGG
>JASHYD010001344.1 GCA_030043175.1 Xanthobacteraceae bacterium
GTCAACTGGCACTTCTGGATCGCGACCATCGGCATCGTGTTCTACGTCTCTGCCATGTGGGTATCAGGCATCCTGCAGGGCCTGATGTGGCGGTCCTATACTTCGCTTGGCTTCCTCGAGTACGCGTTCATCGAGACGGTGGAAGCGATGCATCCCTTCTATGTGATCCGGGCGGTGGGAGGCGCGCTGTTCCTCATCGGCGCCCTGATCATGGTCTACAACCTTTGGATGACCGTGCGTCGCGGTGAGGCCGTATCCACCGCTGCACCGGCTGTCCTCCAGCCCGCCCAGTGAGGACGCCATGTCGATGTGGGCACGCCATCAGGCACTCGAGAAGAATTCGATCCTCCTGGTGATCGGCATTCTCCTCGTCATTGCGGTCGGTGGTATCGTCGAGATGACCCCGCTGTTCTATCTCAAGAGCACGATTGAGAAGGTCGAGGGGATGCGTCCGTACACGCCGCTCGAACTCGCTGGCCGCAACATCTATGTGCGGGAGGGCTGCTATCTGTGCCATTCGCAGATGATCCGGCCACTGCGCGATGAGGTCGAACGCTACGGCCACTATTCGCTCGCCGCCGAGAGCATGTACGACCACCCGTTCCAATGGGGATCGAAACGAACCGGCCCCGACCTTGCCCGCGTCGGCGCAAAATACTCCGACGAATGGCACGTCACCCATCTCATCGATCCGCGCGCCATCGTGCCGGCCTCTGTCATGCCGGGCTACCCCTTCTTGGCCGACACCGATCTCGACTATCACGGCATTGCCGCGCATCTGAGGGCGAACCGCGCGATCGGCGTGCCATATACGGACGAGCAGGTCGCGTATGCCGTCGCCGACCTGCGTGCGCAGGCCAATCCCGACGATGCCAACGCGGATGATTTCATCAAGCGCTACCCGAAGGCGAGCGTGCGCGACTTTGATGGCAAGGCCGGCAGACTGACCGAGATGGATGCGCTGGTTGCCTACCTGCAGATGCTGGGCACCTTGGTGGATTTCAAACTCTACGACGACAAAGCCGATCTGCGTTGACGGGAGCCCACACGATGCATGCCTTCATCTCGGATTTCGTTACCGCATTATGGACGCCCATCTTCGTTGCAATCTTTCTGGCAATCCTGATCTACGCATTTCGACCGGGCAACCGCCAGGCGTTCGATGATGCCGCCAACATGCCACTGCGGGAAGACTAGCCATGGTTAAGCATAAGGGCACGACCCGACCTGCCAGCACGACGGGGCATGCGTGGGACGGGATCGAGGAACTCAATACGCCGTTGCCGCGATGGTGGGTGCGGCTGTTCTACGCAACTATTGCGTGGTCGTTAGGCTATTGGGTGGTCTATCCAGCCTGGCCGACCATCAGCGGCTACACTGCGGGCTTCTTCGGCTATTCGAGCCGAGCTCAGGTCGCGGTCGAAATTGCCGAACTGCGAAAGCTGCGCGGTGAGAAGGGCGCGGCGCTCGGAAAGACGCTGCTCGCCGATATCGAAAAGGACCCGGCGCTGCTGGCTTTCGCCCAGGCGCAAGGCAGGGCAGCGTTCGCCAATAACTGCGCGCCGTGCCACGGGGCTGGCGCCGCGGGTGCCAAAGGCTACCCCAACCTGAACGATGACGATTGGCTGTGGGGCGGCAGCCTCACGGAAATCCGCGATACCATCGCGTACGGCGTACGGTCAGGCGACCCCAAGGATCATGAAAGCGCCATGCCGGCGTTCGGCAAGACCGGGATGCTTTCAGCAGACGACATTATCATCGTTGCAAACTACGTGCGCTCGCTGTCTGGCCTTCCGGCGCGCCCAGGCGCCGATCTCGCGAAGGGCAAGAAGATCTTCGCCGACAATTGCGCCGGATGCCACGGCGACGACGGCAAGGGTAACAAGGATCTCGGTGCACCCAATCTCGCCGACCAGATATGGCTTTATGGCTCTGACGAAGCCACAATCGTCGAGACCGTCACCAGCAGCCGCGCGGGTGTCATGCCCGCATGGTCAGGCCGGCTGGATGACGCCACCATCAATGCACTCGCCGTATACGTGCACACACTGGGCGGAGGGCAGTGAATTCTCGCATCGATTTGCGCTGCCTCAAAGCGACGTGCCGCACTGTCGTTAGCCTGATGGTCGGCCGCTTCCCATCGGGGGCCGGCCGCAGCTTCGCCCCGGCTTCGATCCACGATGAACAAACCCGTGAATCCGACCGAATTGGATGATTTTGCGACACCGCTCTACGCGCCGCGCAGGGCTGTCTACCCGCAGAGTGTTTCGGGCACATTCCGCAACATCAAATGGGCTTTGATGGCGCTCTGCCTCGCGGTCTACTACCTGCTGCCGTTCGTGCGCTGGGACCGCGGGCCGAATGCGCCGAGCCAGGCGGTGCTGATCGATTTCCCAAACCGCCGGTTCTATTTCTTCTTCATCGAACTGTGGCCGCAGGAGGTCTATTACTTCACCGGCCTGCTGATCATCGCCGCGATGACACTGTTCCTGATGAACGCGATAGGCGGCCGCATCTGGTGCGGCTATCTCTGCCCACAGACCGTGTGGACCGACCTGTTCTATGCGGTGGAGCGCTCCATCGAAGGCGATCGGCGCGAGCGAATGAGAAAGGCGACCGGCAAGCTGACGGTCCGGCGCGCCGTCGAGGTTGCCGCCAAGCACGCAGTCTGGCTCTTCATTGCCTGGTGGACCGGCGGCGCATGGGTGCTTTACTACGCCGATGCTCCGACGCTCGTGAAGGAGCTTGCGACCTTCCAAGCGCCGGCTGCAGCGTATATCTGGATCGGCCTCCTCACCGTCACGACATACACCCTCGCCGGCCACATGCGCGAGCAGGTCTGCGTCTACATGTGCCCGTGGCCGCGCATTCAGGCGGCGCTCACCGACGAGTGGGCCCTCAACGTCACCTACCGCTATGACCGCGGCGAGCCTCGCAGCTCGATCAAGAAGGCCGAGGACCTGCGCAACCGCGGTCAACCAGCGGGAGACTGCGTTGATTGTCTTCAGTGCGTGGCTGTGTGTCCGACCGGCATCGACATCCGCGACGGTGCTCAGCTGGGCTGCATCATGTGCGGCCTGTGCATCGATGCCTGCGACAACGTGATGACAAAGATCGGCCGGCCGACCGGCCTCATTGCCTACGATACCGACATCAACATCGCGCGCCGCGCACAGCACGAACCGCCGATCTATCGCCTCGTTCGCCCGCGCACGCTGATCTATGCGGGCATTATCGTCCTTGCTGGCATGGCCATGCTCTATGCCCTCCTTACGCAGAGTTACCTCGATATCAGCGTCCGGCATGACCGCAATCCGCTGTTCGTCACCCTGAGCGATGGCTCAATCCGCAATGCCCACACGGTGCATCTCCTCAACAAACGCCACGATGCCAGCACCGTCGAACTCAAGGTCGAGGGCCTGCCGCAGGCGGAGGTTCACCTGGTCGGTCAGGACACCGTCATTCCTGGCAAGCCGCTGATCCCGGTGGGGCCGGACCAGGGCCGCGAGGTGCGCGTGCTTATCACGATCCCGTCCGCCGCCAAGGTCGACCATTCCACGCAGCTGACCTTCCGCGCCACGAACGTCGCGACCGGCGACACTGCCGCAGCGAAAGACCACTTCATCGCCCGCTAAGAAGGAACACCATGGCGCCTCATGAGAGATTACCGGCGGAAGAGGCTGTGGCCAGCAAATTCGGCAAGGTGCCAGTGCGCCCGCTGACCGGGCGCATGATCCTTATATCGCTGCTCGGTTTCTTTGGGGTGGTCGTTGGCGTCAATGGCATGATGATCGCACTTGCCATCGGCACCATGCCGGGCCTCGAAAGCGAAAAGCCCTACCAGGCCGGCATCGGCTATAACGCCGAGATCGCAACGGCGCGTGCCCAGGCCGCCCGTCATTGGACCGTGGCGAGCCACATCGGCCACGACGCGAGTCGGCACGCTTCCATAAAGGTCGAGCCACGAGACGCCGACGGCGCCCCCGTCAGCGGGCTCACCGTGACGGTCCGGCTGATGCGGCCGACCGATCAGCGCGCCGACCGTGCGCTGTCGCTGCAGGAGCGCGACAGGGGTACCTATCTGGGCGAGACCGCAGACGTCGCGCCGGGCGCGTGGGACATAGAGATCGAAGCCGGCCGCGGATCGGAGCGGCTATTTCGCTCCCGCAGTCGCGTCGCCCTTGAATAGCGGGTGACGCCATGACCGAAACACGTGATTTCTCTCACTTCATCAGTCTTCTCGATGGCGGCATCGCGCGCATGGAGCTTGCGGTTGACGGCATCAGGTGCGGCGGCTGCATCCGCGCCATCGAGACCGGGCTCGCAGCGATTCCGCAGACCATCCGTGCGCGGGTCAATCTGACGGACCGCCGGGTGGCCGTGGAATGGCGGGACGGGAGCCTCGATCCCGCAAGCTTCATCGATCGCCTGTCCGAGCTTGGCTATCGGGCCTATCCCTACGACTCCGGCCGATCAGTCTCGCTCGAGGAGCAGGAGACGCGCACCCTGTTGCGCTGTCTCGGGGTGGCGGCGTTTGCGGCCATGAACATCATGCTGCTGTCCGTCGCCGTATGGTCCGGCAATGCGAGCGACATTACCCCCGAGCAGCGCGACTTCTTCCATTGGCTCTCCGCCCTCGTTGCGCTGCCGGCCGCCGCCTATGCGGGCCGGCCATTCTTTCATTCGGCGATCCGTGCGGTCCTCGCCCGGCGTCTCAATATGGACGTGCCGATCACGCTCGGTGTGCTGCTTGCCCTTGGCATGTCGGTCGTCGAGACGTGGAATCATGCCGAGCACGCCTATTTCGATTCGGCTCTGATGCTGCTCACTTTCTTGCTGATCGGGCGTACCCTCGAACAGGCGATGCGACGACGCACGTGCGCTGTTGCCGCCAATCTTGCGGCGCTGCGCGCGCAGACCGCCACCAAGTTCGTAAACACTCATGAACTCGTTGAGGTGCCGGTCGCCTCCCTCCGGCCAGGAGAGATGGTGCTCGTCCGCCCAGGCGAGCGCATTTCGGTTGACGGCGCCGTCATCGAAGGCCAATCGCAGATCGACGAGAGCCTCGTCACCGGCGAAACGCTGCCGGTGGTCGCCGCCAAGGGCACTCGGGTCTATGCTGGAACCCTCAACGTGTCCGGCACGCTGCGCGTGCTGGTCGGCGCTGCCGAACGTGGCACGCTGTTGGACGAGGTCACCCGCATGCTCGACCGCGCGCTCGAAGCGCGCACGCGCTATGTGCGCCTCGCCGACCGCGCCGCAAGGCTCTATTCGCCGCTGGTCCACGCAGCGGCCCTCGCCACCATGCTAGGCTGGGTGGCGCTCGGAGCGAGCTGGCACGACGCCATCGTCACGGCGATTGCGGTACTCATCATCACTTGCCCGTGTGCGCTAGGTCTTGCGATTCCGGCTGTGCAGGTGGTGGCGTCCGGCGCCTTGTTCCGCTGCGGTGTGCTGCTCAATTCTGGCGAAGCGATCGAGCGGCTCGCCGGCGTCGATACCATCTTGTTCGACAAGACCGGCACGCTGACGCTGCCGCAGCTCGAAGTTGGCAATGCGTCCGATATCCCACAGGACGCACTCGCCTTGGCCGGCCAACTGGCGCTCGCGAGCCGGCATCCCCTCGCGGCTGCGGTGGCGCGCGCCAGCGACGCCAAGGAGCCGCTGAACGCAGTCGAGGAGCCCGGACAGGGCGTGCGTGGCGAACTCAAAGGCGTCGAGCTGCGGCTCGGCCGGCCATCGTTCTGCGGCGCGGAAGGCGAGGCCGAGAGGATCGTGCAGGCAGACCCAGAGGCCTCCGCAATCGCGTTTCGTCACGGCACTGACGTCCATGTCTTCGCCGTGCGCCAGCGGCTGCGTTGCGATGCCAAGGCTGTAGTCGCTGAGCTCAAGCGTAAAGGCTTTGCCATCGAGATCGTTTCGGGTGACCGCGCATCTGCAGTCGCTCATGCTGCCGACATGCTCGGCATCGACCGGTGGCACGCCGCCATGACGCCGGCGGACAAGGTCGCCCGCATCGCAGCGCTACGCGGGGCAGGGCGCAGAGTGCTCATGGTCGGCGACGGCCTCAACGATGCACCTTCGCTTGCGGCCGCCGACGCGTCGCTGTCGGTCGCCACCGCCACGCATGTCACGCAAACTGCTGCCGACGCGGTATTCCTCGGCGATCGGCTCGCCCCGGTGGCGGCCGCGGTCGAGATCGCGCAGTGGGCGAGGCGCCTCATGCGTCAAAATCTCGCGCTCGCGGTAGCCTACAACGCGGTCGCGGTACCGATCGCCATAGTTGGGCTCGCGAGCCCGCTGATCGCGGCCCTTGCCATGTCCGGGTCGTCGCTCCTCGTCACCTTGAACGCGCTGCGCGCGACAACGTGTACCGGCAAGGAGGGATAATGGAAGTGCTAGCCTATCTTGTGCCGCTCGCACTCATGCTCGGATTACTGGGGCTCGCCGCCTTCCTGTGGTCGCTACAGACAGGTCAGTACGATGACCTCGACGGCGCCGCCTGGCGAGCGATCATCGACGACGACGCACCCCTCGATCGACCGGTGGAACTCGGTTCGAGCGAAAGCACGGTCACTTGAGCGTTGACCTGCGTCAATTGCGTGTAAGCGACCGTACGCTTTCGATTCATCATGAGTCCCACTGATCTTGTCACCCAGGGACAATCTTCTCACGCTGTGGCACGCGATCATCAAGCCCCAAACGACGTAGGGCCGTCGGTCAGCGGTGGCGATCGTACTTAGCTGGAAATTGCGCGACTGCGAGGCGACTGGCTCGTGATCGATAACGAGGCAATGATAGTAAGCATTCGCTGACTCACGGGATCAGGAAATTGAGGGTGGAGCGCCTTGCGGCTGAACAACTCAATCCGGCGAGAAATTCAGATATTGTGTTTTCAATTCCAATTTCGTAGGCGCGTTAGACTGGCGGGATTGGCAAGCCTGGCGGCGATCGGTTGAGCCAATTTCGGAAGAGAAATCAATGGCTAAGGCTACCATAACATCGACGGCCGGCAATGCTGGCGAGACATCTGCCGCGCTGCCGGGGCGGCGCCAGATGGCGATCTATCTTGCCTCGCTGGCCCTCGCCGCGACGGGCTTCCTGCTGCAGTCGCTGGCGCCGACCCTCGGTAACCAGGCTCTCTATCTCTTTCTCGTGCCGCCAGTTCTCATCGCCGGTGTCTTCGGCGGAATGGGGCCAGGCCTGCTTGCTACGGCTTTGAGCCTCGCCCTGCATTTCTACGGAACGGGAGCGTATTTGAATCTGATACATCCGGATTCTCCTTTGTTTGTGGCGGAGGTTTCACGCGGCGCTACGTTTACGGCGCTCGGTCTCGGAATCGCTTGGTTCGGCGAGCGACTGCAACGGACTGGGCGTCAAACCGCCGCGCGCGAGGCGCACCTGCAGTCCATATTGGATACGGTTCCAGACGCGATGATCGTCATCGACGAACGCGGCCTGATGCGCTCGTTCAGCGTCGCGGCTGAACGCCTGTTTGGCTACCGCTCTGCCGAGGTCCTCGGCAAGAATGTCAAGATGATGATGCCATCGCCATATCGCGAGAACCACGACGGCTACCTGGAGCGCTACTTGCGAACTGGCGAAAAACGGATCATAGGGATCGGTCGCGTGGTGGTGGGCGAGCGCAAGGATGGCTCGACTTTTCCGATGGAGCTTGCCGTCGGCGAAATGACCTCAGGTAGGACGCGCTTTTTCACCGGCTTCGTCCGCGACCTGACCGAACGCCAAAAAGCAGAGGCCCGGCTCCAGGAGCTTCAGTCGGAGCTGGTCCACATCTCGCGGCTGACCGCGCTTGGAGAAATGGCTTCGGCACTTGCACATGAGCTCAATCAGCCGCTCTCGGCGATCGCCAATTACATGAAAGGATCGCGACGATTACTGGAGAATATGTCGCACCCACAGGCTATCATGATCGGCGAAGCCATGGACAAGGCCGCCGAGCAGTCGTTGCGGGCAGGCCAGATCATTCGCCGGTTGCGCGATTTTGTGGCGCGAGGCGAGACCGAGCGAAAGATCGAGAACCTGAGGAGACTGCTGGAGGAGGCGAGCGCACTCGCATTGGTGGGCGCAAAGGACCGCGGCGTTCGGGTGACTTACGCCTTCGACCCAGCGCTCGATTCTGTCCTCGCCGACAAGGTTCAAGTTCAGCAGGTGGTGTTGAATTTGATACGCAATGCGATGGAAGCTATGGAACAATCGGATCATCGGGATCTAACAATCGGCACCGAGCGCGGCGCGGATGGCATGGCGATCGTCAACATCGTGGACACCGGGACCGGCATCGCATCCGAGATCGCCGACCAGCTTTTTCAACCCTTCATTACCACAAAATCGCAGGGGTTGGGCGTGGGGTTGTCGATCTCCCGGACAATCATAGAGTCTCACGGTGGTCGAATATGGATAGAACCGAACCCAGCGGGCGGCACGATCTTTCGCTTTAGCCTTCGCGCCGTGAGCCAGGAGGATGTCCACGATGGCGGCTGATGCAATCGTTCATGTGATCGATGACGATGAGGCCGTGCGGCAGTCGATCGAATTCTTGCTGCGGACGTCAGGGGTGACGGCGCGAACCTATGATTCCGCATCGGCGTTCCTCGACGTGCTACCGACCATCGAATCCGGCTGCATCATCACCGACGTGCGAATGCCGGGAATCAGCGGGATCGATCTCCTGCGGCACCTGGGCGAGATGCAGATCAGGATTCCAGTTATTGTCATTACGGGTCACGGCGATGTACCCCTCGCCGTAGAGGCCATGAAGAGCGGCGCCGTCGACTTCCTTGAAAAGCCGTTTGAGGAGGACCTTTTGCTCAGATCGGTGCGCTCGGCGCTCAACCGCTCCCAGGAAAACGCCGCCCGTGACGCGGAACGCGCGGAGGTGGAGGCCCGGCTCGCTACTTTGACGAATCGCGAGCGTGACGTCCTTGAGGGGCTCGTTGCCGGCAAACCGAACAAGATTATCGCCTTTGATCTCGCAATCAGCCCACGAACCGTCGAGATATACCGTGCCAACGTCATGACGAAGATGGAGGCCGCCAGTTTATCGGAACTCGTACGCATCACGTTGGTTGCTGGGGTGATGAAATCGGGCACCAACCGTTGATGTCTCTCAACGCTGCCTGTCGGCCTCATTGATCTCGGTCAAGGCAACCTGAGCGAATCTGTGGCTTCTTTGCATGTTGCCGCGGTCGCCGTTTCGCCGCGACGGAAGCATGATGCAATGATCCATCGCGAATTGGCCAAAGCAAAGCCGGTCATCCTGGTGATCGATGACGATCCTGCCGTGCGCAATTCCCTGAAATTCGCCCTCGAGATCGAGGGATTTTCCGTGCGGCTGTACCCGACTGGAGCGGCGCTGCTCGACGAGAAGGACATGCCCGAGAGCGCCTGCGTGGTAACGGACTATCATTTGCCGGGGATCAACGGCTTGGATCTCCTCGCCCGATTACGTGACCGCAATGTCAGTTTGCCAGCCATCCTGATTACTACTCATCCGAGCGCCGCCATTCGTGACCGAGCAGCGTTGACGGGCGTGCGTGTGATCGAAAAGCCGCTGCTGAGCGACACGCTATTTGAGGCTATTTGCGCCGCTCTGGGCGAACCCGGGGGACGCGCTTAACGTGTTTGGGCAGCCAGAACCTCCCTTTGGCCGTTCCTTGCGCTCTGCCCGGTTGCAAAGGCTCTCTTAAGTCGCTGGCGATAAGCGGTACCCTTGAGCGGGCGCAATTTCGAAATGATGTAGCTTACCCACGGCACGGAAGTTTACGAATCGTTAACGAATGACGGGTGAGTCTCCCCCTAAAGCATGGAGACGATTATGGCGGCAGAGCAAATTCAGGACAGCAAGGCGAACATCAAAGTCGAGAAGCAGC
>JASHYD010001345.1 GCA_030043175.1 Xanthobacteraceae bacterium
AAAGTTCACGGTGGCGCTCCCGAACGGAAAAATCGGGAAAATTACCACCGATTCGTCAAACGGCGCTCAAATCGACACCAAATTAAATCAGCATCAACTTGTTGAATAAGAATGGAAATTCCGGATATGATCCTCACTTAACCGGACAGCAGTGACTCTACACACCCACGAACAGTGCGCTCAATTTCCAGTCGCAGTATGGTGCTTCCTCCGTCCATCCGGGAGAGCTCCACACATTGCGGGCAGAGCTTCACGGCAAGGACCTGACGGTCACGGCCGACGGCAAGATCGCGTGGCAAGGATCTTTGGGACGAGAATTGGTGCTGCCGTTTGGGCCGCCTGGATTTCGCACCGACAATGCGCGTTTTGCGTTCGAGTATTTCGCGGCAGCAGCCCCCCGAGCAGCGGGGCGGCAGACGTTACCCGGTCGAGACCAATGCGTGCTCTCCGAAGGCGATTGATCTGGGTGTGATCAATGTTTCCGGCGGATTGCCCTCCTTGGTGGTCCGCGCCAGGCGCATGCAGATACAGCTCGTAAGGCCCCGACGGTACATATCGTCACGGACGCATCACCCAAACGGACAAGGCCGGCCGTGTTGGCGCTAAAGGGCTTTTTCGGCAAGTGGCAAACCGGGCTATCGGCACGAGCGGCCCAGATTGAACCTGCATAGCTCGCGGCCGATACTGCGGGCCGCCGAAGCCGATCATTTGGAGCATCTACAAGCTCGCCGCCAAAAGCCTGGCTGGGCGAGGTCGAGGCTACGGAAGAGGCGACCGCGATGGAGAAGGCCGCGGCGGAATTCAAGGTGCCGGCTAACAGGCTCATGGCACTCAGGCGATGACCCCCGCAAAGGCGAAATCACCCGGCGCCGTTGACCTACTCGCTGCGCCGCGATGATCTCCGGTCGTAGTGTTCTGCTTTCCAAGTCCAAAGACGCGGAGGCCTTTGCCAAGCGCTTCGGTGGGGAACAGTTGCCGGTGACCTAGCGATAGACCATAAAACAAGCGGGGGCGCTCCGAAGGTCGACCCTTGATTGCTGCTGCGGCGGTGCGGGCCAAGGATTCCTTGCTCGGCAGTATGAAACTGCCGTGGTGCTGTATCGCTGGTGGGAGGGACGATATGAAGCCGCCATTAATCACCGCTACATATGTTGCCGTGCTTGCGTTGCTCTATGCGGTGCTAAGTCTACAGGTCGTGCGCCTGCGCCGACGAAATCGAGTTGGCTTTGGAGACGGCGAGAATGCCACCCTTCGCTGCGCGATCCGAGCGCACGCGCATTTTGCCGAATACGTGCCGATAATTGCGCTGATGACTGCAATGCTTGAGATATCTGGTCTAGCAGCTACGCGGATACACATGTTGATGGGCTCGCTTCTCGTTGCGCGGTCTCTTCATCCACTGGGCATGCACGCCAAACCAGGGACATTGCAATTCAGTATTGGTCGAGTGGGCGGTATGGTGGTTTCTATGTTTGTGATGATCTCCTGTGCGCTGCTCATTTTGAGGCAGGTTTTGATAAGCGGATAGCTGCCCTTCGGCCGTGGCTATTCCTATGGGAAAAACAGGGCATGGCCGAGTTTCGCGGCGGCTGCGCAGAGGGATCGGTGGCTCAGTCTGGGGCGGTCGGCGCGCTCCCTCGTGGCGTATCTAGGCGAGCCAGTTCGAGGCGACATTTGTCATGTTCTGGAGTGCCCCGCGCGAAGCCCAATTGCTCGCACTTTTGGTTATACGCCATAAGTCGCTCAGCAGTCAGGGCGGAGGTCGAATGGGCCCAGTGCATCGTGGCGACTATTTGTCGGAAGGGTGAATGCGCTGAAGAATTTTATTCCGAATTTCAGGATTGTCTTGTGCCACGCCCAAGATCGATTCGTACTCCTCAACCGACAGACCCTGTTCGGTCACGGCCTTTGTTAGTTCGTTGTTGGCTTCCTCCACGAGACGGTCCTTCTCGGCGGGTGCTTCCGCTTCGGCGATGCGTTGCCGGTAGTCCTGTTGGAGACTTGCGACGCGTTCGAGCGCTGTGGCCACTGCACTAAGCTTTTGATCCGACAAGTCCGGCGCGGAGGTAGAAGGACCCGGCGCAGGTGATTGGGCCAGAACATCCAACGTGGGGGTGGAAAGACAACATCCCGCAGTTAGGATCGTTGCGACAAGTGATCGTGTGAACAATCGCATTTCTTTCTCCTTGCGGCTGCGCCGCTCGCTTGAGACGGCTGATTCGAACTCAGTCAGAGACAACATCGGCTGGCCAAAGCGGTTCCCGGTCCATTCGGACGGATTTGCTACGTCGTGAGGATAGCTTGGGAAGCGCGAGAACGACCGAGCCGAGTGTCGATGTGGCAACCGCTATAGGCCTGGCAAATGAGCAGATGACGACGCGCCTTTTCGCCGGAAACCTCCACAGCGCCGCGACTCACCTCCGTGCCGAACCAGCGGCCGTCAACCAGGCGCTTGCCTCATAGCCCGGTACGAAATCACCCAGGGTTGGGATGTCGGGCAGCGCCGCCGAACGCACCATCGTGGTCACCGCGAGCGCGCGCAGTTTGCCGGCTCTGATGAATTCGATAGAGGATGGCAGGGCATCGAACATGACCGGCACTTGCCCGCCAATCAAATCGGTCAGGGCGGGTGCCGAGCCACGATATGGGACGTGAACCATGGTGACGCCCGTCATCATTTTGAATAGCTCGCCAGCCACATGAGGGCTGGTTCCAATGCGGGCTTGCGTCGGCCCACGCTCAACGCAACTATTCCTGTTCTCACCGCCACCGGCTCTCATCCGATTGCCGCGCCGTTCTTCATCCAGATTGCCGGACTTGCCTCCTATTTACCTCGCATCCATGTCGAGCAAGTCGGAATTAGCCCTGTTTTGGGGGGCTAAGTCCCGATAGATCGCCGATAGAAAGATGATTTTTCCCCAAAAATTCTCCCGGTAACTCTAGCCGCCCTCGATACTTGCCGACGTGAGCTGGGGCACACTTGGTATGAAATAATAGGCATGACTTTTCGCGACCCCACAGCCGAATTCACGTGCTCCAGGGCAAACTGAATTATCTCCCGAGCTTGGTTGAGAGAGGAGCCCGAACCAAGCTTTCGTGTCGGGCTGCCACGAGGCTAACGGGGCGCCGAGATCGATCATAGCGCCCATTGTTGGCGCTTCGCAGCTTTGTAGAATTCGATGCATGGCCCGATCGTTCTCATCTCATAGAGCGCGTCCGAAAGATTCGACATTTCTCTCTTATTGCCGTCGCAGATCAGCACTGTGGGTCCTTTGTCCTTCTCCTCCTTCTGCATTTTCCAGTTCCACATCAGGGCACCGACCTTCGTCCGCTTACCAGCGGCTGGCGCTGTGCGGGTGGCGAGGCGATTCAACCCGACTCGTCGCAACCGTCACGCCTTCGGTGGAATGACCCGAAGTCCAAACTGCCAGTGCTGATCGTCATTAATTTCCGAGGTGTGCCGAGCCCGCCTTGTGGTGCGACTGTTGCTCACCCTTCGTGCTCTAGCTTCCGCAGATATCAAATGACTGTTGTTGTCTTCCACGCGGATAATCCGCACGTTTCCTATCT
>JASHYD010001346.1 GCA_030043175.1 Xanthobacteraceae bacterium
GCACGGCTGCGTCCATAGGCGGGCGAGATCATGCCCTTGGTCGGCACCTCGGCGAAGCGCGGGTCGCCCACATAGTTGATCATGTCCGCATAGGCGAGCTTCTTGGCCTCGATCATCGCGTGCAGACTGGCGACGCTGTTGTGCCCCCATTCGCCGAGCGGGAAGCTGCTCATGATATTGAGCATCATCAATGCCGCGATACCCTGCTCGTTGGGCGGCATCTCATAGACGGTCCAGCCGCGGTAGTCGGTTGAAATCGGATCGATCCACTCGGCCGCAAAGTCGGCGAGGTCGTTTGCCACCATCGTGCCGCCGAGCCTCGCCGAGGTGTCGAGAATGCGCTTTGCGAGCGCGCCCTTGTAGAAGGCGTCCCGCCCGCCTTTGGCGATTTGAGCGAGCGCATCGGCAAGGTCGGGATTGCGGAATATCTCGCCGACCGCCGGCGCGCGCCCCGCCGGCAAATAGACGCGGGCGGCTTCGCGATTGCGGGCCAAATAGCCCGCCGTTGCCGTCCAGTCGTCGCCGAAAATCTCGCTGACCGGAAACCCCGCTTTGGCAGAGGCGATGGTCGGCGCCAGCACTTCGGCGAGCGACTTTTTGCCGAACCGCGACAGCAAAGCGTCCCAGCCGGCGACCGTGCCCGGAACCGTCACCGAGTGGATTCCGCTCGACGGCATCCATTCCAGGCCTTTGTTGTGCAGAAATTCGGGCGTCAGCCCTTTGGGGGCCCATCCGGAGGCGTTGAGGCCGTAGACCTTGTTGGTCCGCGCGTCATAGACGATGGCGAAGAGATCGCCGCCAATGCCATCCATCATCGGGGCGACGAGGCCCATCGCGGCATTCGCCGCAACCGCCGCGTCGACGGCATTGCCGCCTTTCTCCAGAAGGGCAGTCCCGGCGCGGGCCCCGAGCGGGTGTTCCGCCGCGACGATCCCGTATTGGGAAATCACCATGGAGCGGGCCTGCGTGCGGTCCGCCGCCGCCAGCGGTGTGATCATGAGGACGGACGCCGCGACGCTTGCCGCGAGCAATGGAACACTTCGCCATTGGCGCATGAGACGTTTCCCCCGATTTGGCAGCGCTTTTAGGATCGCCGCAGCGGATGAAATGCTAGCCGACGGTCCGCACTTATTCCACAGCGTCGCAAGCGTTCTCGCTCTTTGGGCGATATCCCTTGCGTGAGCTCTGACTGGAGCTGCCGCAAAACTTACGGCCGCGCCATTGCTCGCCTTGCAATTCGTGAATTTGTAAATGTCGGTCGAAATCGCCCGCACGATTGCCGTTCGTGCAACGCCGCGTTGGCTGCCGGACGGCTGACGCCACATAAGGATAGGCGAGCGCGTTGATCCGAGGCTGCCGTCAAGCTGGCGCTTGATGAGGCAGCGCGGGTGGTCGTGCGGCCGCAAAGGAACCCGGGCGTGGGTTCCCGCTTTGCCCCACGCGCAATGCGGCGCCAAAGGCTCTTGTCGTCGCGCTGCAAAAATCGCAACTTTACGACGTCATGGCCAGCCGCAACTCTGCTCATATCGAGATCACGCCCGAAGTGCTGCTCAAAGCCTATTCGTGCGGGATTTTTCCGATGGCCGAGAACGCTGACGATCCGGCGCTCTATTGGATCGAGCCGGAGCTGCGCGGCATCATTCCGCTCGATGGCTTTCATGTTCCGGCGCGGCTTGCCCGCACCGTTCGCGCCGAACGGTTCGCGGTCGTTTGTAACCGCGATTTCGAGGCCGTCATCGACGGCTGCGCTGAATCGGCGCCGGGCCGTTCGCGAACCTGGATCAACGGGCGCATCCGCACGCTTTATCGCAAGCTGTTCGATATCGGGCATTGCCACACCGTCGAGGTCTATGACGGTGATGCCCTGGTGGGCGGGCTTTACGGGGTGAGCCTCGGCCGCACCTTCTTTGGCGAAAGCATGTTTCACCGCGTCCGCGATGCCTCCAAAATCGCTCTGGTGCATCTGGTGGCACGGTTGCGCGCGGGCGGCTTCAAGCTGCTCGACACCCAGTTCGTCACCCAGCACCTCAAGACCTTCGGGGCGACCGAGGTGCAGCGCCGCCACTATCACAAATTGCTCGCCGATGCGCTGGTTGGCGAAGCCGACTTCGGCGTATTTCCGGTGGGGACGCCGCTGCCCGGCGCCGTCGCGGTCGCGCAGGCGGCCCGCACGCGCAGCAAACGATAGCAGGCCCGCAGCGTGGATAAGATCGCTCAGCTTTTTTGCCGACGATGTCGCGGATCGGTTGCCACCAGGAATCGGTTGCCACCAGGATGGAGAAATCCAGCGCGGCCGAGCTATAGGGGCCAACAAGGCTGCGGCGCCGGCGCGTTGCCCACTCTACATCAACGTCCCGCGGGCAAATTCTGGCGCTGGCGTTGTTGCGGCGTAGCCTGGCGTTGAGATGTCCCTTGGCGCGACGGCGCGGCCGCCGGTGCTGTCGCTTGGGTATCCGCGACCGCCTGAGCGGCCCCTTTGCAGTCGACCAGCCACACGTCATAGATGGGGTGCTCGACTGCGTGCAGACCTGGGCTCGCCGCGAACATCCAGCCCGTGAAAATGCGGCGTACCTCGCCTTGCAATGTGACTTCGTCGACCTCGACAAAGCCGTCCGTCAAAGGGGTCTCGGTCGGCGGCCGCGAATAGCAGGCGCGCGCCGTGACCTGGAGTGCACCGAACTGCACCGTCTCGCCAATGGCCGCGTCGAAGGCGGTGATACGGCCCGTAATTTTGTCGAGGCCGGAGAACACCGCGGTCGGATTTGGGATCCGCTGGGGCGGCGGCGCAGTGACGACATCTGCCGGCGCCGGAGCTGCGGCAGCAGGCGGAACGGAAAGCGGCGCGCGCGGC
>JASHYD010001347.1 GCA_030043175.1 Xanthobacteraceae bacterium
CGTTGAGGTCGAAGATCAGGACCGAGATCACCTTGGTGTCCGACGTGAACAACATGATGGCCGCCGACAGCTCGCGAATGACGCCGATGAATATGAAGCACCAGGTGGCTATGACGCTGGTGCGCAACAGCGGCGCCGTGATGCGGCCGAGGGTACCGAGGCGCGTGGCGCCGAGAATGCGGCTCGCCTCTTCAAGATCCGGGTTGACCACCCGAAAAGCAGATTGCAGCTGCTGATAGGCCGCCGGCAGTGCGATAGTAATAAAGGCGATGAGCAGGATCCACAAGGTGCCATACAGCACGAACGGCGGACGCGTGTAGGCCAGAAATAGCCCGACGCCGAGCACGATGCCGGGCACCGCCACCGGAGCCGTGGCGAGAAAACCCAGGGCCTTGTGCCAGCCGATGACCTTGCGCGAGGTGATGTAGGCGATCACCAGCGCCAACACCGTGCCGATCGTGGCCGCGCTGGTGCACAGGATCAGCGTATTTCGCGCTGCCACGCCGGTTGACGACAGTTCGAACAACACGAACGCGATATTGTGGAGTGTCACGTTTTCAAACGAGACGAGCTCGGACGGTACGCGCGAAAACGCTGCATTAAGGAGCGCTGCATAGGGCAGGAACACCGGATTGAGCAACACCAGCAAAACCGCGGCGAGCGCCACCCATTTCCACCGGCCGAGCACGGCCCGCCGCGGATCGCCCTGCCGGCCGCCCACGACCGCGTAGCCGCGGCGGCCCAGGATGACGGCTTCCGCCCGCAGCAGCGCGACGGTGAGCACCAACAGCGGCAGCGAGGCCGCCGCCGCTAGCTCAAGCTTCGGCGGATATTGGAACAGGCTCCAGATTTTGGTGGTCATGGTATGAAAGCCGGCCGGCAGTGCGAGAATCGCCGGTGACCCGAACAGCGTCATCGCCTGGAGAAATGCAATGAGCGCACCCGCGAACAGCGTCGGCATTGCCAGCGGCACAGTGACCCGCCGCGCCGTCGTCCATGTGCTGCCGCCAAGGATTGAAGAGGCATCCTCAAGATCGCCGGGCATCCGGTCGAGCGTGTTGGCGACGAGCACGAAGACATAGGGAAACGTGTAGCAAGAGATGACAAAGATCAGCCCCCCCAGCGTGTAGATGTTGAACAGATACGCGTCTGGCTCGGCACCGGTTATTGCGCGAAAGAGCTGGTTGAGAAGCCCGCTGTTTGGCGCCGCAAGCAATTCCCACGCGATTGCGCCGAGAAACGGCGGGGTGACGAACGACGCCGTCACCAGCGCCCGCACGGTGCGGCGCAGCGGCATGTCGGTGCGCGCCACGAGCCACCCCATCGGCGCCGCAACCGCGCAGCAGATCGCCGCCGAGCTGACTGCCAAAATGACGGTGGTGACCAGCGGATCGAGGAAAGTCGGATCGGTCGCGAGCTCGACGAAATTCGCGATGGTGAAGCCGCCGGCGCGGTCATGGACGCTATAATAGACGAGCCAGGACAGCGGCAACACGATCAGCAGGCACAACGCCGCCGAAAATGCGAGTAAGATCGGCAGCGACACGTCGAATCGAACCGCCGAACGCCTCGCTGCGGTGGGCACCGTGAGGGTCAAAATCAAACCCGGAAGATCTTGGTGTAGCGCGCCTTGATTTCTTCGCTGAGCCGCTCCACCGCAGCCGGGTCCTCCTTCATCAGCTTGATCTCGTTGAGCGGCCGCCGGCCCGGCTTCTCCTTGACCTGCGCATGAAGCGAACGCATGGCGCCCCTGTTGACCACCAGTTCCTGGCATTCCGCGCTGAAGCAGAAGCTCTGAAACAGCCGCGCTGCATTGGGATTGGGCGCCGCCTTGAAGATGCCGTTCGGCGAGACAATCAAGGGCGTACCTTCAGTCGGATAAACGGGCTCGACCGGGCTCCCAGATTCCTTGACCTGAAACAGGACGTATTCGTTGCCGTCCGCCATCACGGCCCGTTCGCCCAGCCCGAGCTTTTTGGGGGGATCGGCGGCTGACTGCACCTGCATGACCCGCTGCTTCGCAAGCCTTTCGAAATAATCCCAGCCGATATCGCGCGCGATTTCATAGGTCGCGGTCATGATGGTTCCGCTGAAACCCGGATGGCCTTTGACAATCTTTCCGCTCCATCTCGGAGCGAGCAGATCCGAAAAGCTCTTCGGCGCGTCCTCGGCTTTGACGAGCCGCGTATTGTACCCGATCACGCTCAGGCTGGCGCGAAACGCTGCGAACATGCCGTCCGCGTCCTTGTGTTCCGCCAGATAATGTCTCGCCACCTCTTCCGGCACGAAGGGCGCCAGCAGTCCGTCACGTTTCCACACGATGAAATGCGCTGCGTCGGAGGAAGTCACCACATCCACCGCGTGGATGTTGCTCGCATATTCCTGGCTGATGCGCTGGAAGACCCTCTCGGCGCCGGTGCGCTCGACCCGCACCGTAATGCCCGGGTATTTGGCCTCGAACGCTTTGGCGATCTGCTCGGCGACCGGCAGATCGATCGGCGTATAGTAGGCAACCTTGCCCTCCTTGCGGGCCGCTTCGATGAGCGCCGGCGTGACCGCGGTCGGCTCAGGCGCAGCGGCCCGGATGGGAGACGCAAACGCGCTGATCGCGGCAATCCCGGATGCTTTAAGCAGCCTGCGCCGCGAGATGTTTCTGTCCGGCATCGCGATTCTCTCCCTTGCGGATGTGGCGCCTTGAGACGCGGCCTCTCGTTTCGGATTAAGCCGATCTTAGCGTCGCGGGGTGGCAAAGCGAAGTGTGCCCGCATGGCTCCCCGCCCAACCTGCTTGCGGACGTTAGCTCCGGACAGGGCGAGGTGGGCAGCGAATTCGCGCTTGCCCGGCTTCAACCGGCAACAGCCGATTTCGATTGAGCGCGCCTTTGCACACCCGCTTTAGGATTCAAGTACCCGGCATCGTTGTGCCGGCAAGCTCAGCCACACCTTGCTCCCGGGCGCGATGTTAGCCTCGGGTGAAGCCACGACCCGAAGCTGGATCCCGTCGCCGATCTCCACCATATAGTCGCGGCTGTGGCCGAGAAATACGTTGCGGGCCACCACCGCCGGGAGGACATTGTGCGGATCGCCCGTCGGCTCGGCACGATCGATGCGGATTTCATGCGGGCGGATCGAAATGGCCGCGTCACGGCCGGCCACGAGCGCGCCGCCGGTGCATGACACCGCAGTGCCGGCCACCATGAGGTGATCTAAGTCCAGCGCCTTGCCTTTGACAATATTGCTTGCGCCGATGAAGCGGGCAACGAACGCGGAGCGTGGTCGCGCGTAGATGTCCTCGGGCGGCCCAAACTGCTCGACTTTGCCGGCATTCATGACAGCGATCAGATCGGCCGTCGTCATCGCTTCGGACTGGTCATGCGTCACATAGACCGTCGTATAGCGATATGCGTCGTGCAGCCGCCTCACCTCGAATCGCATCTCCTCGCGCAGATTGGCGTCAAGGTTGGATAGCGGTTCGTCGAGCAGCAGGGTTTCGGGCTCGACGATCAGCGCCCGCGCCAGCGCAACGCGCTGCTGCTGCCCGCCCGACAGCTCGCCCGGATAGCGCGTGGCGAGATCGGCGAGCCGGGTGGTAGCGAGAATTTCCGAAACCTTCTTGGCAATTTCCTCACGCGGCCGCCGGCGCAACGTGAGCCCATAGGCCACGTTGTCCGCAACCGTCATATGGGGCCACAGCGCGTAGCTCTGAAAGATCATCGACATCTTGCGCGCTTCGGGCGGCAGGGTGCGCGCCGGCGACGATACGACCCGACCGCCCACCACGATTTCTCCCGCGGTCGGTTCGACAAACCCGGCAATCAGGCGCAACGTCGTGGTCTTGCCGCAACCGGAGGGTCCAAGCAGGCAGACCAGCAGTCCGTGCTCGATGTGCAGCGATACGTCGTCAACCGCCGCCGATTTGTCGTATCGCTTGGTCAGATTCCGCAGCTCGACCGACGCCACGCATAGTCTCCTGTTGCCCTCCGCCGCTTGCGGGGGAGCGCCGGGGAGGGGCCCATGCGACGATCCGCACTGGCGGCACGGGCCCCCGCCCTGACCCTGCCCCGCGGGCGGGGCAGGGGATAAGCGTCACCTGCCCGTGAACTGGGGCGGGCGCTTCTCCATAAAGGCGCGGCGGCCTTCGGTGTAGTCGGCGCTCTCGAAGCATTTCTTGACCATCGCGTCGCATTTGGCGAGGTCTCGCTGCGACTCGTCCTTGACCACCTCGCCGATGATGAACTTGGTTGTGGCGATCGTCATCGGAGCGTTTTCGCCGATCGTATCGGCGTATCTCTTCACATAGGCTTCGAGTTCGGCAGCCTTTACGACGCGGTTGACGAGCGCCATGGCGCGTGCCTCCTCGGCGTCGAACTGGCGCGCCGTGTAGAAGATCTCCTTGGCGAAGGCGGGACCGACGACGTCGACGAGCTTTTTGAGCCCATGATAGGGATAGCCGAGGCCAAGCTTGGCTGCCGGAACCGCAAAGCGCGAATCGTCCGAGCAGATGCGCAGGTCGCAGCTCAGCGCCAGACCGACACCGCCGCCGATGCAAAAGCCCCGGATCATCGCAATAGTCGGCTTCGGATAATCGTAGATCGCCGCGTTGGCGCGTTCCACGGCCTGATTGTAGCGTGCAATCGCTTCCTCGTTGGCGCGCTCGTTCTCGAACCTCGAAATATCTGCTCCCGACACAAACGCCTTGTCGCCGGCGCCGCTCAGCACCACGACGCGCACGTCATCGTCCTTGCCGAAGTCATCGAGAATTCGCGCCGTTGCCTCCCACATTTCCAGCGATACGGCGTTGCGTCGCTGCGGGTTATTGAAGATCAGGTGGCCGACATGCCCCTCCTTGCGGGACAGCATCTTGTCGGTATGGACCATCGTGTTCATGGGTTTTGTCCTTGACTCGCGCGTTCGCCGGGAAGTTATCAGAGTATCGTCCGGTTGATCAGATCACGTCGCTGCGTCTCAGCCGTCCTGCCCGCGACTCCGGCCATGGCGGCGGAGGTGATTGATCGTCCACATCCAACCCAAATGTCGCAGGCTCAAATGGCATTGGCTTGTCGCAACGTGGCGATCTCTTTGGCGCTGAATCCGAATTCCTTGAGGACCGCATCGGTGTGCTCGCCGAGGCCCGGCGGCGCCGCTGCCAATTGGCTCGGCGTGCGCGACAGCGACACCGGCTGGCCGACCAACGTCAATGCTTGTTTGTCCCTGGTCCTGACCGGCTGCGCCATCCCGACATGCTCGACCTGCGGATCGGCGAAAACCTGATCGATGGAATAGATCGGACCGCTCGGCACGCCGGCCTCGTTGAAGCGCGCGACCCACTCAGCGCTCGCGCGCCGCGCGGTCAGTCGGTTGATCTCCGCATTAAGGGCATCGCGATTCTTCGATCGGTTGGACCCGGTCGCGTATTCGGGGTTCTTGATCAGCTCCGGGGCCTCGAGCGCACGACAGAAGCGCTCCCAGATCTTCTGGCCGGCGGTGGCAATGTTGATATAGCCGTCCGAGGTCTTAAAGACGCCGGTCGGAATGCTGGTCGGGTGATTGTTGCCCGCTTGCGTCGCGACCTCGCGCTGCATGAGCCACCGCGCGGCCTGGAAATCAAGCATGAAGATCTGGGCTTGCAGCAGGGAGGTCTCGACCTGCTGGCCCTTGCGGGACTTCTCCCGCTCAAGCAGGGAGGTGAGGATGCCCATGGCACAGAACAGCCCAGCCGACAGGTCGGCGATCGGGATGCCCACCCGCAGGGGCCCCTGCCCGGGTTCGCCGGTGATCGACATCAGGCCGCCCATCCCCTGGGCGATCTGATCGAAACCCGGGCGTTGCGCATAGGGACCATCCTGGCCGAAGCCGGAGATGCTCGCGTAGATGAGGCGGGGATTGATCTTACGCAGCGCCTTGTAATCGATGCCGAGCCGCACCTTCACGTCCGGGCGGAAGTTCTCCACCACGACGTCGGCCTTCTTGACCATCTTCCTGAACACCGCGA
>JASHYD010001348.1 GCA_030043175.1 Xanthobacteraceae bacterium
AATCAGGTGTACCTAAAATACAGAAGGAAGGCAAGGAGGACTCGATGAAGCCAGAGCCCAAATCCAAAGAGACCCGCCGTGAGGAGGAGCACAAGCGGCGGATCAAGCAAGGCCGCCTGAGCTTCCTGAGCGCCCGCGTTCCTGACCGACGTGTGGAAAAGTACCTGCCAAGTCAAAGCCAGCACTAGCCCAGAAACAAAGCGGGCCCCAGCAAGGCGGCAACCAAGCTGAGGCCCTAGCCCAGAAAAACCCAGAGCTTTCGAAAGGATCTGCGATGTCCCAGGCTATCAACGGCCTTACTACGAGTCTGCCTTTACCGCAAACCCCGCGGGTTCTCGCACAATCATGTGGCACAGGTTTTGTGCCGTGCATTTATGAGAACGGCCACATTAAGCGGCTGATCAGGAAAGCGAAATCCTCGCCCGAGGCCGCCCTGCGTTATGCCGAGAGGCGCCTCCATTTCTCCCAGCTCCGCACGAACGAAGCGCGCCGGCATCTCGCGCGAATCAGCGACCCGTTTTGGCTGCGTCTCGTAACCGAGATGGGTTCGCCAACGAAGCTGGTCCAGACGCCGGTCAATCGCGACAGGACGGCCTTTCAGGGCTGGGACTGCTGAATTGCTTCCCGGCGTCCTCTCTCCTCACGCCCCTTTGAGGACGCCCGCCTTGCCTCGCCGGTCCCTCAGCCGGCGGGGCCTTTTCCAGACAAATCTTTGGGAGCACGCCGTGACTTACGATTCTTGGAAGGCCACGAACGCCGCCGACGAGTGGCTCGGCCCTGAGCCCGATAACGAGGACAACATCCTCGCCAGGATCATCACCCGCTACGACGCCAAGCCAATCCCCGATCGCCGGTTCGATTGGACGGCGGTGATGGGCGATTACGACCTCGGCCACCCCGTGGGCTATGGCCTGACCGAGGTCGAAGCAATCAACGACCTGATCATGCAGATTGAGGGGGTGAGGCGATGAGCGAAGTCCTCTCCTTCCCCGCCGGCACACCTGCGCCCGCTACCCTTGTCGGCGCCGTCGCTGCGGTCATGAACGAAGTGCATACGGTCGCCAAGCAGGGCTACAACAAGTTGTCCAAGTGACATTCCCGAATGCCCCTAAGATTCCCACCAAGGACGTGGTCATTCATTTTATCTGGTAGTCTTTCTGGCGGAATTTCTCTCTTTGCTAAATTAAATTTGGTAAGTGTCTCTTTGATTCCAGGATTTGCTTTACGGTGCTTTCGCCAGGTGGGACCGAAGGCCGGCGAGATGGCGACCTTTACTTTGCGCTCTGTCGGCTTTTTCATTTATCGATGTCATCAAGCCAATCCATCAACTCTTCGGTGCTCTCGAACTCCGCAACCGGAGGTTCTTTTGCTAATCTTAGAATTTGTTCGGCAAGCTCTTCGTCATAAGTCTGTTCTGGGATTGGGCTCGTGCCAGAAATTGTTACCGCGTTCGGAAGCACAACGGTGCCCCCACCTTCGGAATAGATGACGCTGCCTGATATCAGCCGTCCGTAGGTGCTGGTGACTGTGCCGGGTATCACCCATCCGTGCGTGCCTGTGCCTATCGTAGTGGTATTTATTTGAGGAACGTGACTGCTTGTGCTCGGAAAAAAACCGATCACGACCCCGCGATCACGACGCTCGCGTTCCCTCGCTTTGTGAGCAGTCATGACTTTCCTCCCATCGCCTTCTTGTCTGTCTTGAGCGTGGGGCTGCGTAAGCCCTTAGGGGCGTCCGTAACGATCGTCATCCCCAGCGATAGAAAATACACGGGGTTCCCGTCAGCATTGTACTGATCGACCGCTCGACGCACGTCTCCCATAATTGGCTTAACGCGCAGCTTCGTTCCATCGCTCAGCGTAAACACGCTTTCTGCGACGTGGCTGCGTACAATTTTTCGCTGCTCTGTCGGCCCAAACACATTGAGGGTTACACCGCTCGGCGGCGCAAGCGGTCCGGGAGGCGGCGCAGCGGCCGTTTTTTTCACTCTCTTGGCCATTCTATCGCAGGCACATTACTGGCTGCCCCAGGGTAGCGCAAAATTCAGTCCTAAAGGCTTAAGTATACCATCGGCTCGATCTCATGGTGGCAAATCTGTCACGCCTATTCAAATTGCAGTCAGCCGCTCTCCGGCCGCGCGCAGCGGCCCAAGCAGTGCGCTTCACAACCCCGGCAACAGCGCCCGCAGCGGCGCTGCGCCCGGCGCGCCTTCCTGGGCGGGGGGCGAGGCGAGATCGTACACAGGTCGGACACGTGATTGGAAGATGAGGCTAAGTGATTGATTATACATTAAAGATTGAGTTGTCTTTGTTGATCGTGCATCACCAGATCGGAATTGCGGAGCTTACCTGTCGTGCCAAAATCCAACACACGGTCGTCGAGTGCTCGTGCCAACACAAGGCCGGCATTGCAAAGAGGGCAATAGGTCACGACGACGGGCTTTCCGCCAACTGTGTCATTCACTAATTCATGCCAAATCAACAGCGGCACCGGATAAGCGCGCTCATCGCCCGCGATGGCAAGCGAAATAACGGGTTCGTTATCAGCAATATTCCTTTGCCAAGCCACTGGCGCGCCCAGCATTGAGCTTATCGAATCGAGGAGAATCGATCGCGGGAATGCCGTCTTTTGCAACGCCGCCGCAGATAATTTCAGTCAATGGCACCGTATGTTTTGAGAAGTATGTTGCTGGCCACTCCTGAAGCCAGACTTGTAAATACTCTGCGCGTGAAGTGCCGTGGAAATTCACGCACAACGCGATAACAAGAGCCGGCCAGACGAGTTGAATGGATAATCAAAGAGGCGCTACGACGGCGACTTCATGACTTGTGGAATCCTTTGTAAGGTCGAACAGCCCCAGGCTTTAAGCACGCAAACTTCCCTGCACAATCCAGAGGTCCGTTTGGCGCGTTAGCCAGGGGCGAACGCAGCTGACGAGAGGTGGTTCTCAGGTGCAGTTAACGACAAATCTAGAGACCGAACACGACTAGCATCACGTTCTGAGCAATCGCTGCCGCTTCCGGGAAGGACCCCTCGTCCCGACCCGGACGACCGCCAAGCGTTAGGGCGACGTACTGCTTTCCGTTCACCGAGTAGGTCATTGGATTGCCGGCGAATTGCGTTCCGGTTTCAAAGCTCCACAGCTCCTGCATGGTGTCTTTATCGAAGGCCGAGATTTTACCCATGATGTCGCCCATGAAGAGCAAGCCTCCGGCCGTGCCCAGCACGCCGGAATAGGCCGGATAGTACGATTCCAGTCTTTTCACCACGCTTGCCGTGCGGACATCGATTCCACCAAGAAGGCCGTGGCTGACGACGCAATTGGGGTTGGTCACATTCCGCACGATCGGCTCAACGGCATTGTCTTTGGTGTGGCTGCCGCAGAAGATCTCGCGGAAACCAGCACCTGGAAGGCCTTTGGCCGGATCCGCAGGCCGGGAGTTGAAGTAATTGGCTCGGCCGATCATAGCCTGGAAGTAGGTGAGTCCGCGCGACGGATCATAGGTGTTTGGCATGAATGTTGGCATCCCGTAGTGCGCAGGACGAACATCGATCGCTTTGCGGCCGTACTTGATAGTCTTGCCGGCGTAATCCTGAACCGTCTTGCTTGGATCGTAGTCGACCGGCTTGCCGGTTTTGGGATCGAGGCCGGCCGTCCAATTTACTTGTGTGAACGGTTCACCTTTGATGAACTGTCCGTTGGTGCGATCCAGAATATAATGAAAACCGTTGCGGTTGGTTTGTGAGATCACCTTGCGCATCTCGCCGCCGATCTCGACGTCGTAAAGCTGGGTGATGGCAACGGCGTCGTAGTCCCAACCCTCATTGGCTATCGTCTGGAAGTACCATCTCAACTGACCGGTATCGACGTCGAGCGCAATGATGGAGCTCGTGTACAGATTGTCTCCGGGGCGCCCTTGTGGGTCAAACATGTGCACCGGGTTACCGGTGCCAAAATAAGCGAGGTTCATCTCGGGATCGAAAGAGGGCTCGGTCCACACACCGCCGCCGCCAAACGGGATCGTGCGCGGGTCGGCCCAGGTTTCCGACCCCGGCTGACCCGGCTCAGGGATTACGGAAAATCGCCAAAGAAACTTGCCTGTGTCAGCCGAATACGCGGCGACGTAGCCACGGCCGCTCTCATTGCGGCCGGTCGAGCCGACCAGAATCTTATCCTTTACTGCGAGGGGCGCCGCGGAATGTCCCGAGCCAGCAGGGCCATCGATTGTAGTGCTGACGTCGAAGACTACCTCTCCGGAATTCTTATCGACTGCAATCAGCCGCGGATTGGGGCTGTCCCGACCGGTATTGATGTACACATTGTTGCCTAGCAGCGCGACGCTATGCAAGCTTTGCCCGCCGCCTTGCACTTTGGCATCGAATCTCCAGACTAATTTGGGCTTCTCGTCTCTGACGTCGAATTTCCAGTATTGCTGGTACTGGTTGCCCACGTACATGAACCCGTCCTCGACGAGTGGCGTAAAATACTGACTGCCTTTGCTTGGACGATTGGGATCGCTCAGGGAGGCCATGAACTTGACCTTGAGGTTGGCGACATTGCTTTTGTTGATCTGGGCCAGCGCCGAGTGATTCCAATTGCCGTAGTTGCCCATCCGCATGAGCCAGTTCTGCGGCTCGGCAGAAGCATGCAGGAGACGCTGATAGGTCGTCTCGGCCGCCGCTGCCGAACAGCAGAGACCGAAAATGGCGCCCAACATTGAGCCGGCCAGGCCAAGCTGGCTGCGGATGCCTCCCGTGGTCGTCATTGGCACCTCTCCCCAAAAGTTGGTGGGACGCTGTGTGATTGGTCAAAGTAGCACTCTGACCAATGCAGGTCGACGTGCTTGGAAAGCCGTGTTCCGGTCCCGAAAACGGCCGGTCGGGACCGGGCCAACCTGCTGCACCGCCGGTGACGCCAGTCCGATCGATGGCTAAATAAGCCCAACAGGGGCTTCTGCTTTTGCCCCAACCTCCACATGATTGCGCTGGGCGGGCGGCATCTCGCTTGACCGGCCAACCGGATCCACCGTTGACCTCGTATTCGAGTGTGGTCGGCGCGGTGTGCGTTCGGCGTTCCATCAAGGGTTAGTTCGGCGATCCCGGAAGATCGGCGTTCGGACGGAAGTTCATCACGTCGACGCGAGCGTACTGCCCTCCCAATGACCACGCGAGTCGTTCGAGCCATTGAGGGATATTTGCCCGCAGTTGGGGAAGCGCGTGTCCATGACCATTGCGCTGTCTCTCCTGGCCTTTGACGCGTTCGTAGAGCATCAAGCTGCGCCCAGTGTGTGAATGGTTTGCTGCAACTGCCGCCGAACGATATTCCCCCTCGGGCTGTCCGCCGCCCAAGCAGCGCTGCCATCGGGGTGGCGATGGCTGAGCGCCCAAGCCAACAAGTCCCACGTTCAGCTCGCGACGATAGCTCCTTGAGATAGACGTCCTCGTGCTCGAGGCTTACGCCCCACGCCGGCCGATGAAGACAATGAAGGCGTCGTACGCCGCGGCTGTCCATCGAGTTTGGATGCCAACCCGTTCGAGTGTGACTAGCCGCTGTCGGGCAGAAAAGGGATATCAGAGCTTAATGCATGGTGTGGCTGCGGTTGCCAGACGAGCCCACAAGCTGGACTCGCGGTGCAATGCGGGCGACCAAGTGCGCTGTCTCGGTTGGGGAGGGCAGGGGAGGCAGGCTCCGGGCATTGACGCGCCGTCATCGGAACGTTTGTTCACGCGCGAGTGGCGTTATGCTGCGCTACACATTGCGAGCGACCGGATGCCGCTCTGCCTCGCGGGGCCGGCCGCCGATTGACTCGAATAGCCACGCCATTTCCGCGCCTTAGCATAGCAAAGCGGTCGGCGCATATCGGCGGGGAACCATGACCGACCGTAGTGGTTGCCGATGGGGGACCAGCCTGGAGCTTCCCATGCGGCTGACTAGCATTATTGCCGTCGCGGCTGTTTCAACTCCCCTGCTTGCAGGTTGCTTCGGCCGGGAGGATTCCAAAAAGCCGTGGATGGTGCACGACCAGAAGTGCGAACAGTTGGGCTTCAAGCGGGGCACTCCCGAACACGCCAATTGCCGCGTTGAACTGGCGCGCCAGGCGATGCCACGAGGGGGCGTACCGGCCGCCCCAGACTAAGCCGCCGATCGTTTCGGCTTGTAACCGCGGGTGCCAGTGCGGGCCCGAGGGTGCGGATGCGATCGACTCATTCATGCACGATCTTTGGTGATGTTGAACTGGCGGGCCGGACGCGAGAAGCAGTGCGTTCTGGTGCTGGCAACGCCGGAGGGCCGCCGCGCCCTCAAAGCGCGCAAGATTGGCGCGGTCTGCTGCTCGATCTGGAACGGCGCGGCTCAATATGCGCCCCGAACTGGCATTGCCCATGGCGTGCGGAAGGCTGCCGGCGAAATCCTTCCGGTCACGTGCGAGCAGCTGGGTGCACTAGCCCGCGAACGTGCTCGTCATGCTGCCGAAGAGTCTACAGAGAGGTTTGGATAGCCGAGACGGAGGCTGCCTTCGAGGATTGAGCTACCAGGTGAATGCCAGAAGGCAGCCAAGTGCCAAAACAAGGATCAAGTGCGTTGCTGACTTTCTACGAGTCCCACCGAGATTTCGAACTCACTGGCGGGCTATAGATGGAGTCGTCGCCAGGCGCGTCAACCGCGAGCCCGCAACCGACGCCGCCTGATCCGTCAGGCCATCACCAAAAATTGGCGATGGCTCGTCCTGACCGATTAGCCTCTCACCAAAAATTGGCGGTAGCACTGCAATATGGTAATATGTTGCGCACGGTTGGATCTCCTAATCGGACGACCGCGCGGGGGGCACATGCCAATGAATTATAGTATTAAGGATTATCTTGCGACAGACACCGATATCCTTGTTGATGCATTCGACGGCGCGCTGAAAAAGTTGGCGGTGGATCGAAGGGACCCGGAAGCCTTAGTTGTTGCCAAACAACTCATCTCTATCGCCAAGGCGGGCGAGCGTGATCCCGTGCAACTGCGCGATCTTACCGTACGAGCCGTCCGGATCGAGCGGCGCCGGCTGCGAGCCGCGATTCCAGCCGATATGTTGCGATCTTTCATCACGGGCTTTTGGGCGACCCATCTACTGTAGGTCAACCACCGCCAGTTACCGCGGTCCCCCGACTGCTTAGCGGCCGCCGGGGGGAGGGGCGCCCACGCCCAACAGGAAGATATTGTGCGGATCATCGGGATTATTGCCCTACGACGATTGCAGCTTCTTCCTCGCGACACTTCCGGCGAAGCCGACTTCAAGAGCCTCCGAACAATCGGGTCGGACATCATTCCATGACCTATATTCATCCCATCCTCGATGTTCTGAATCCCGCCGCCAGCACTTGCAGCTTCCGGCGTCACTCTGAGCTGGAGTGAACCGGGCCGTTGGTAATTGGGAGTCACTGTGGCCACGTACGTTTTACGATCGAGGGTGCCTATCGATCAGCGGGGTCGCGCCGTTCCCGCCCAGCGAGGCGCCCCGACGATTTGACGAGAAGGGGCGTTGGAAAAAGGGCGCAAAGATGCGCGTGCGGTCCAAACGCTATCCAGCGCTCGCTCGCAAACGGCGAGAGCGATGCGTTGCGGCCGAACGCAAGCGCAGTCACGGCGAGCTTGCCAACCGCATCCTTGGTAACGGCACCACGGTTAAGACCGAAAAACTGTCCTACAAGGCCTGGCAACGGCAGCGGTACGGGCAAGAGTACGAAAGTTCGACCGCCGG
>JASHYD010001349.1 GCA_030043175.1 Xanthobacteraceae bacterium
CAGCAACACTTGCTGCTCCCACTCCCAACGACAGCGCGCCATAGCGGGTCAGGTCGATTCGCGCCCGTTGGCGTCGGAGTCTCCCGCGTCGCTGAACAGGCCAGTTGCCTTGGTTTCAGTCTGCAGAAGCCCGGCGCATTCCAACACCATGTTCGAGCTCCTCACACGCTGCGCGGTGCTCGCATCGTCGTTTCTAATGCAGTGGGCCAAAAATGAAATCGCATCAGGCGCAGCCTACCTCGCGCGCCGTCTCGCCTCCTTCATCGCCTCATCACCGTCGTCAGCCGTCGCCCATTCGACGGTGCTGATGGCCTCCGTGATCTGTGCCTGAGACATCTTAACCATGTGCGTGCCTCCTCTGTGGTCTGAAAAATCCGATAGGCCACCTCGCTTGGGTCGCGACGACGCGTGCTACGCACGCGTCTCGTCGCGACACCAAACTCCGTGCCCCATCGCAAGCCGTAGAGGATTGCGGTTCGAGCACCCTCCCGACGGGACAACTCCTCGAACCGTGACAAGCCGTCAGGCCCGAGCACAACTGCCTCGCTGTCAATCGTAAAGCTCTGGGCTTGATCCGCCGGGCAGCAGTCGCGATGGCTGACAGGCGCGCCGTCCAATCATAGGCGTTGCGGCTGAACAGCCGCACAGTGAAACCGTCACGGAGGACGATCATCCGGTAACCGTCGTGTTTGATTTCGTGAACCCAATCGGTGCCGGCCGGCGGCTTTAGCCGGAGGACCGGCTGGGCGGGGAAGATGAACCCGGCCGGAAGTCCCTGAATCTTCATGGCTGGGTCACCGCGCAATTCCTGGCTTTCTGGATGGCTCCGGCTTCTTTGCCATGCGGCAAGTATCGGGTGCGAGCAGCATTCCAGGCGCGTCTTTAAGTAAGTCCGCAGAGGCCAGGACACCCGGCCTCTGCGTTCGCTATCCTGAAGATGCCAACCAGTCAGGGAGCGAAATCAATGAGTGAAGAGGACGATCGCACACTTGATCGCAAATTTGCTGACATTCGTGTTGAACTTGAAGCATTGCGCCTCATGATGAATGAGGTCTTTTGGGTGGCCTTGGCCCTTTACGAGGATCCTGCAAACGCCGTGGTCGCCGCCAGAAGGCATATCACAGAAACTATCGAAAGAGCCGAGACAATGGCCATAGCCGCCGGATCAGATTCCAAATTCCAGAAGTGGTACTTTGGCAAGGTCTCGGCCTCAGTAGGTGCTCAGCTAGACGAAATTGAGAGACGGGTGTCTCTGCTGAGGCACGATCAAGCAACGCATTGAGGTTAGCGATTTCCGCAAGATCAATCTTGATGTGCTCGTCCATTTCAGGCTCCCCACGACTCATTGACGGCGGCGTCCTAGTCCACTCGTATATCCACATCAGATGAAGGCGGTGATCATCCGATCCGTTGAGCCATGAGGGCTCGACCTTGTTCTCAAACCACCATATTTGGCCGGTCAGCATTTCGACCGTCTCATATCACCGCCTGACGTGAACATATTTCCGGGCTTGCCGTACAGCACGAAATGCGCACGCGTGTAGCACTTCGCATTGAGGCCGCCATCGACGGGCGGCTTGATCTGACCGCAAGGAGTTCAGCCTGGTGACGATGACGCGGCCAGCTGCACGCGCCTGACGAAATGTCTCATCGCAACTCCGTCTTGATGTCCATTTCCGGCCCTCCCAGGGTTTGTGGTGTAAGCGGTCGTCAACCAGAAAGGACTCATCCATGTACGACGTGGCAGACGCATGCGCAGGACTCCTGGTTGCGTAAGATCGCGCGGGTGGTTTACCCGCCTTACGGGGCGTCGCAGCCAGGCCCGATGTTGTGAATATCCGCAGGGGGAGGTGAGGAGCAGAGAAGTGTCACTATCACCACCGCCACAGACACCGCAATGACTCCGGTTAACGGGTCGATATTCATCAAAAAAACGTAAGACTCTGCCTAAAATGCTTTCAGTCTGTCGCGACAGTTTGACCAGACCGATGCTCACTCCCCGCCTCCATGCCGCCCAGTGAACCGCACTAAGCAACCGCTAAAGACGTTTCGGTTCTTGGTCGTGCACAAATGACGCCTCGGCATAGGGCGTGCGCACACCCGGCGGGATTGCGGCGGCCCTCAGGCGACGCGCGGTCACGCGGTGTCTTGCGATCGGGCGAATCGGGCCGTCGACGCGCAGAGAACCGCACTCGGACGGGTCCGCCCAGACCCCCGACGGGTTAGACCGAACCGCGCAGCTATGAGGCGACAAATGGCTGACGATCCGCTGGCGCCGTCGGCCCTATATGGGGACAGCTTGTCGCGGCTGCCCGTAGGTCAGCTTCAACCTCTAAACGCGTACATCGCTTCTATGAGCAGTCTGACTTCAAGCCGGGTTTTCGGATCGGCTACGTTGCGCGCCGCCCAAACTGCTCATCACATCATACGTTGATCCTTGACAAGGTATCCAACCCATCGGGTCAACAGCCCAATGATCGCGCAGGTTGGATTGAGATGGAGTTAGGCGGCAGCCCTGCGAACGCTGCTTCCGGAGGAACGCTGCAATAGCTGATGCGTTGAGTTAATGATCGGCTCCAATCAGTCACGGAGAAATCCCATGTTGAAAAGAGCCGCCGAGCACCACAGAAAAGCTTCAAGACATCTCGCGCATGCGGCGCATTACCACGGGAAAGCGGCCAGTGATCACGAAACTGGACGCCATGAAACCGCGGTACAGTATGCACGCACGGCGAGTTGCCATGGGTTTCATGCTAACCGCCACGCTTTAAAGGCGTTGCAGGCCCATGTTGATCACGTCAACCTTCTGATGCGTGAGATCAGTCATCGCTCTAAGAACATGCTCGGCTTAGTACAGGCAATTGCTCGCGAGACGGCGGCGACTGGCAAGCCTGAGGACTTTATGCGGCGCTTTACGGAGCGTGTTGAGGCGCTTACAGCTAATCAAGATTTGCTTGTACGGAACGAATGGCGAGGAGTTGATGTGGAGGATTTAGTGCGCGCCCAGCTCGCGCACTTTGCCGACCTTCTTGGGTCGCTGATCGCTCTGCATGGCCCAAGGCTGCGGCTTAGCGCAACCGCGGCTCAGGCCATCGGCCTCGCGTTGCACGAGCTTGCGACCAACGCTGGCAAATATGGCGCCCTGTCAGTACGCGACGGGCGTATTGATGTGGGCTGGGGGCTTGACAACGATATGTTCGAGATGGGGTGGATTGAGCATAACGGGCCGCCCGTGTCTGCACCCCAGCGGCGTGGGTTCGGCACCACAGTCATAGAAGCGATGACGGAGCGCAGCGTGGACGGCGTGGTCGATCTCGATTATGCGCCCTCAGGCCTTACCTGGCACTTGATCTGCGCGGCAGCGAACGCGCTGGAGTCCGCTGAGAAACTTTCTCGACAGCGCGTCAATTGATGTAGCTCGGCTTCCGGTGTACGCTCGCTCGCCACGCGGAAAAGATTTGTCAGCCCCACTGAAGCGCGTGCTGTTTGGCATGTAACCGACGCAATTTCAACTTTGGACATCTGAAGCGGTTCGCTCAGACGCTGCGAGCGCAGCAAATTCTACCGCGCCCGCGAGTTCAACAACGGTGACGGGCCAATGGTCTCCTGGGCCGACGACGCCTTCATCTGCGATATCGACGCGGCATCTAATTCTATCCGGCGAAACTACACGTGCTCAACCACAAGGGCGCGCACTATTCGGTGCGCGGCGCTCTGAACATCGCCCGCCGACGGCGCAACTCCTCGAACCGTGACAAGCCGTCAGGCCCGACTAAGCGCGATCGAAAGCGATGTGCGCCGGCCTGGGCGATCACAGACCAACCCTGGCCCGGGAGGCCGCCAATACGGCGAGACTCTATGGCTTCGACCTCATCGAGCATGACGGCGAGGATAAGCGCAATCTTCCGTTTCTCGACCGTAAGAACGCGCTGGCGTGGCTCCTCCGCGACACTGAGGCTGGCGTCCTGTTCAATGAACACCTCGCTGAGGATGGTCCTATCGTCTTCGCGCCGAGGGGATCGTGTCGGGAAAGTCGACAGCACCTACCAGTCCGGCCCGTGCCGCACTGGATCAAAGTCCGCAATTCCGCCCGCGTCACCGTGCAGCGGAAGAGGAGCGAGAAGCGGAATCGGCACGCCTCAGACAACGCGCGCCGACGATGACCCGCAGCAAGAGCGAATTCGGTACGTGCCGCGTGCGATAGCTTGATGCGAGGGATCGCTGCGTCTGCGCCCCGGAAACGCGGGCGGCGAGCCCGATTTCGGACACGTCATAAGACTCGGTTGATACCCGGAATGCGCAACAGCAGCCCTGCGATCCAGAAACAGGTCAGCGTGGCCAGCGTGCCGGTGATCGTGAATTTCGCTAGGTGTGGCGCCGGAACATCGCGCCAGGCGAGCGCGATCCCCACCACCACCGGCGGATGGATGACATAGATCGCGTAGGAACGCCGCGCCAGCGCCGACCAGGCCGGGCCCAGGGCGGGGAACCTTTGCTCGAACAGGTGGACCAGCCCCAGGATGACGCCCCAAGCCACCAGCGGCTCCCAAAGCGCATAGGTGGCCGCGTGCACGTTCCAGCCGCCCAGAGGACTGGCCGACGC
>JASHYD010001350.1 GCA_030043175.1 Xanthobacteraceae bacterium
GAAAGCGATGGCGGATGCCGCCGCGTCGAGCTCGGCGTCCTCCAGCACGATCACGGCATTCTTGCCACCCAGTTCAAGCTGAACCTTCTTGAGATGCCTTCCGGCGAGTTCTCCGATGCGACGTCCAACATGGCTCGAACCGGTAAAAGCCACCATGGCAATGTTAGGATCGGTACAGACAGCCTCGCCGGCTTCGGCGCCGCCAGGAAGGACGTGCAGCACGCCCTTTGGCAGACCTGCTTCTTCGAACATGCGCGCAAGGACGAAGCCACCCGTCAGCGCGGTGCGCGGATCAGGCTTCAGCACCACCGAATTGCCCGTTGCGAGCGCCGGCGCGACTGCGCGGCTCGAGAGAATGAGCGGAAAGTTGAACGGCGAAATGACGCCGATGACACCGCGCGGCACGCGACGGGCCAAGCTGATGCGGCCGGGGTCGGACGGAAGCACTAGGCCCTGCGGCTCCGTGCACATGGCCGCGGAACGATAGAGAATTTCCGTTACCATATGTAACTCAAAGCCGGCCTTTGCGGGGATTCCACCGGTTTCCCGCGCGATCCAGGTGATCAGTTCGTCCTGATTGTCTTCCAGCACGCGGGCGGCTTTACGCAGGACGGCAGCGCGCTTTTCGTAAGGCGTCGCCGCCCAGTCGGATTGTACGGCGCGAGCCTCCGCTGCGGCTTGGCGCACGTCCTCCGCGTTGGCATTGCCAACACGGGTGATGACGGCTCCCGTGGCTGGTTCGATCACGTCGAACGTGCCGCCGGCCGCATTGCGCCACTCTGGGCCGAACACGCGTCCGCGCCAACTCGACTCGATCATAATTCTGGGTGCAGACGCGCTCATTTCACCTTCCTCAACGCTTGATGCTTATTCCTTATGTAACTCAAGAGGATCATCGCTTTCACACGCTGAACTCAAAGCTGTCCATCGTTTCCCGCGTGGTGTGTCGAACCCGTGCGGAGGCGCCAAGTGACGAGTGTCGCGGCCCTCCCCTCGCATCATTGCGGAACGGAGCGGCATATATTATTGAATATAGCGCTCGTTTCAACGCTCGTTCCGAGGATTTAATAGATGTCTTCTGCCAAGACGCTTCCCCTTGTTCGCCACGCCTATGCGGACGGCTCATACAAGCAGATGCTGATCAACGGCAAGTGGATCGATGCCGCATCGGGCAAGCGCTTCGAGAGTCGCAACCCGGCAACCGCGCAATTACTTGCGACGGTCGCCGAGGGGGACATCGAGGATGTCAACCGTGCCGTTGCGGCAGCCCGTAACGCATTCGAGGGGGCCTGGAGCAAGGTTAAGCCCTATGAGCGCCAACGGCTGCTGCTGAAGTTCGCCGATCTCGTCGAGCGCCATTTCGACGAGCTTTCCTCGCTCGACACCCTCGACATGGGGGCGCCGATCAGCCGAACCCGTGGGACGCGCATGCGTGTGCTCGGCATGCTACACTATTATGCAGGCCACGCGACATCGATCCACGGCGAGACGATCGACAACTCTCTTCCGGGCGAAATTTTTTCGTACACCCTGAAGGAGCCGGTCGGCGTTGTCGGCGCCATCATTCCGTGGAACGGCCCACTCGGCGCCAGCATCTGGAAGCTCGGGCCTGCCTTGGCGACCGGATGCACGGTGGTGCTGAAACCCGCTGAGGAAGCGCCGCTGACGCCATTGCGGCTCGGCGAACTGGCGCTCGAAGCCGGCATACCTCCGGGCGTGGTCAACATCGTGCCAGGTTACGGGGAGACGGCGGGCGCCGCGCTGGCGGCTCATTCAGATGTCGACAAGGTTGCGTTCACGGGATCGCACATCACCGGACAATCCATAGTTCGAGCGTCAGCCGGCAACCTCAAGCGTGTGTCGTTAGAGCTCGGCGGCAAATCTCCCGACATCGTGTTCGCCGATGCCGACATCGAATCCGCGGTGCCGGGCGCCGCTATGGCGGTGTTTGCCAATTCGGGGCAGATATGCAGCGCCGGCACGCGGCTGTTCGTCGAGCAGCCCGTCTACGATGAATTTGTCGACCGGGTCGCACGGTTCGCGAAGGGACTTCGGGTCGGCAACGGGCTCGATCCCGATACCCAGATCGGACCACTGGTGTCCGAGCAGCAGCTCGAACGCGTCGTCGGATATCTTGGCACCGGCCGGCAGGAGGGTGCGCGCACCGTCACGGGCGGAGCGCGGCTGACTGAGGGGCTGCTGGCGCAAGGTTATTTCGTGCCGCCAACAGTATTCGCCGATGTGCGTGATGACATGCGCATTGCGAGGGAAGAGATTTTCGGTCCGGTGCTCTCGGCCACTCCCTTTCGGGACATCGACGAACTCATAACGCGGGCGAACGCCACCATGTTCGGACTGGGCAGCGGCGTGTGGACGCGCGACGTCAGCAAAGCGCATCGTCTCGCCAAAGCGATCCGTGCAGGGTCGGTGTGGGTGAACTGCTACCAAGCCATGGATCCGGCTGTTCCGTTTGGTGGCTACAAGATGAGTGGATATGGCCGCGAGTCCGGACTGCAGCATGTTGAGGAGTATCTCAACGTCAAAGCCGTGTGGATCAAAACGGCTTGAGCCAGTGCAGCAAACTGATGTTCATATGAGGGAGGAGAACAGCATGAAATTTGACACCGACAGACGCGGCGCGCTCTTTGGTCTTGGCGCCGGATTGATGCTATCAGGGTTGACGCAAAACGCAGCGCATGCCGTAAGCGGGCCGACGCTAGAGCCCGCCAGTGCCACTAGCCTGCAGGAACTGTCGCAGACGCTGGCTGGAATGCCGCGGCGGCGCGATTTCAAGACCCGCCCCATGATTGCCGATAATCCCGAAGTATGGGATGCAGCACCCCTGAACGCGGTGCTGGCTTACACGGGCGGTGCGAAGCAGGCCTGGGACAATACCGATTTGACAGGTCCCTGGCTCAATGGCATGCGCAATTCACTGAATTCGCAAATCTGGGGCTTCAAGGAGCCCAACTTCCTTTGCGTGTCAGCGACCCACGGCCCGGCGCATCTGGCACTCTACGACCAGGATACGTGGGACAAATACCAGTTAGCGAAACTGGCCGGCGGCAATGTCACCCACAACACATTCATTATCGCGCCGCCGGCGTCGGCGCGTGATCCCGCGGATTTCCAATCGATGGAGGGCGCGTTCTCGTCGAAGGACAACAGCATCGTGGTGTTGCAGCGGCGCGGTGTCGTATTCATGGCCTGCCACAATGCCATTTGGGAACTCGCTGAGAGTCTTTCGGGCACCGGCCAAAATCCCGACCATCTGTCGGTCGACAAGATCGCGGCTGAGCTGTCCAACCACCTCATTCCCGATGTGGTGCTCACACCTGGCGCCGTCGCCACGCTCGTCAACCTTCAGCAAGCTGGCTTCGCGTATTCTCGGTGAGCTATGTTGCGATCTCTCGCTTTTGCTGACGATCACGTCCGCCGAGCGCCCGGTATTCGCGCAAACAACACCTGCGGATCGCCTCAAGGCCTTGAGGCGATCTACCCGCCGTGGCGGCACGGCGATCGCAGCGACGTTACCAACCGAGGTTTCGAATTCACGCTACCGCCGGCGGACGTGCTCGCCGATTTCCACGGCATCCTCGACAATCCACAACCGGTGCTGTTCGCTTTCCGCCAACTATTTCTTTGGCGTGGGGGAGCTGGTGACGGCCTTCGGGGACACCAATCCGCAGTATCGCGGCCATGTCCGGTGCCCCCCACTGGGAAGCCGCCCGCACATGGCTCGCTTTCGTCGGCTCCGACAGCGCTTTCAAGATTCCTGAGCACTACGGCTTCAGGCGTCTCGTCGTGAAGCCGCAATAGGTGCAGTGGTGAGAGCACGCGTCGCCCACCGAGAATCTACATACCGGTCTGTTTTGTCGCAGGTGATGTTCGCGATCTGGGATCGTTTCATCGCCGCATGGACACGCTATCTCTAAAAAGATATAACGATCAACGAGATATGTTCGCGCAAAGCGTTCCGACTCGAGGCCGCGATAGAAAACAATGCGCCTGGGAGGCACGATTGACAGCCCATGAAGAACAGGCTGGCCGCAGACCACCGCCATTTGTCATGCACGTCGTCGGCGGTGTTGCGCCAAACGGCGAAGCCATCAGCCTGCAGATCGAGCGCAGCGAGCAGGGCCCGGTCGATCTTTGCGTGCGGACGCAGGACGTGAAATATCTCGTCAGTATGCTTCTGAACTTGGGCTGCGAGGCACGGTGCCGACAGGTCCCCGTAGGGACCGATACGCCGCCCACTGAAGCCATTCCCTTGCCGTTGGATGCGATCAACGTTGGCCAGAGCGATGATGATCAAACTTTTCTGCTGCTCGAAGTAGGAATCGCGTCACTCATGTTCATGCTGTCGCCTAGCCGTTTGGAACAGATTGGGCAAACTATACTTCTCCTGAGTGCCAAAGCATCATCGACATCGTCCTGAGGCGACCAAAGTCCTGCTCCAGCCGTCAGCTGGACGTCGTCTTTCGTTCCCTTCGTTGGTACAAGGAGTCGGGTTGGGGGCGTGAGATGAGAATTGGTCTTGAACAACTACACGGAGATAAAGGCCGTCACAACAGCGCTCTGATCGCCTCGTTGGATAACATTGTCGCGGACCGCGCCGCGTTCTGGTAAACCCTGCGAGCCTTGAGCAATAGAGCCATAGTCAAGGCAGCGACGGTGTCGCTCTGCCGCGGCATCGCCGCTCGTTCACAGCTTTACGATAC
>JASHYD010001351.1 GCA_030043175.1 Xanthobacteraceae bacterium
ATGGTCCGTCCTCTATGCATTGAGGCTCGGCTCGGCCTATCCGAGCAACCCTCGTCCAATTTTGCATACGCAGGGCGGACCGCCTGATTCGCCGGTTCAGCTATAGTTAACGAAATTCCGGTGTGGGGGACCGCCTCGCGTGACCCCGCCAACGCTGACGGGCCCGAGGAACGGACATAACGTCTAGCCCGCCTGGATCTGCCGGCCCCCTTTGCAAGGCTGCCAGCGCTGGTAAAGCTGAACTCGTTCCACGGGCCGCCAACTGTAATTGGTATAGCAGGCGCCATCTTGGCGATACCATTCTCCTGTGCCAAGGCCGGGACAGACAAGAAGCCGACCGATGCAAAAGCGATCGGCGCTATTAATTTCATGATTAACTCCCTGTGAATTTTGAACGAAATCATGACAAAACGAAACGTCAATAAGTTATCAGAAGCGCGATGCTAGCCTGTATGACCTGGCTCACAGTGTGAGAGCGACGTTCTCCCACCCATCGCCGCGTCCTAAAGTCGGCGCCGCAAAAAAAGAACGAAGAACTTTGCAATGCAGCGATTTCGAATTTGCGTCACACTTCTATCGGCAGCGCGATTTTAATTAGGTGATTGTAGTTTTGCAGTTGCGGTCAAATTCGATATGCAGCATTCTCAGAAACCTGAGAATGCTATAGTGTCCGTTCTTCATCGATCGTCGCGCTCGGCATCAACTCAATCGCTTTCGGCACTTCAGTGGTTCGCTTACGCTCGCCTCGCTTAATCACACACAACCGCTTGCGGCGGTTTGAAATCAGCACCTGATTGGCAAACTTGAAGGGGCCTCGTTCATCTCTCGTACGGTTATCGATCGAAGGGTGAACCGGCGGTGCTCGTGACAAAAGATCCGCTTCGGACGATCGCTTTGGTCAGCGCTTATTGTTGCAAAAGACGATGCGGACATTCGCACCGCGATTCTGCTAGCTAGATAACGAGAAGTGAGAATCCCTCCCTCTGTTGCTTCGTGATCTAAGCGTCTTCGCGTCTGCAATTGGGTAGGGGCAACCGTCGAGGAACCCAGGGTTATGGATCGCGACACCGAGCAGGAAATCATCCGGCGCGCCTATGCGAGGCAGATCATGGCGGTCTTCGGAGTGTCCGACCGGCGGATCGAGGCGGCCTTTGCATCGGTCAAGCGCGAGGATTTTCTCGGTCGTGGCCCCTGGCAAATCATTCGCTGGGGCCGCGGTTACATATCCTCCCCGAGCCGAAATCCCGTATACCTCTACGACGACGTCGTGGTCGGCATCATCCCTGAGCGCAACCTCAACAATGGCCAGCCATCGCTGCACACCTGGCTGATCGCCAATGCCGCTCCGAAGGCGGGGGACCACGTCGTGCATGTCGGTGCAGGGGTCGGCTATTACACGGCGATATTGCATCGCCTTGTTGGTCGCCGTGGCAGGCTAACGGCGATCGAATTCGATTCCGACCTGGCCGCGCGGCTCGCGGCAAATTTCGTCGGAGCGCGCAATATCGAAGTCGTACAGGGTGATGGCGCACGCGTTCCGTTCGACAGCGCTGATATCATCTATGTCAACGCCGGCGCTACCAAACCGGCCGAGGCATGGCTAGACCGGCTCGCCGACGGCGGAAGGCTGATACTGCCGCTGACTGCGAGCGAATTTCCGAGCGGCGATGTGCGGCAGGGCGCGGTGTTTCGCATTGAGCGCCGCAGCAGCGCGTTCCTTGCGAAACGGATCTCCGGGGTGGCGATCTTTCCGTGTGAGGGGATGCGCGACGCGTTATCCGAGTCCGCGCTCGCTGCTGCTTTCGAAAAAGGCCGGGTGCAGGAGGTGACACGGCTTTACCGGCGCGATGACGTGCCAGAGGAGGATTGCTGGCTGCGCGGAACGGGTTGGTGCCTCGCCTATCGCTAGACCCAGTCACCGGAAATCTCTAGCTTGATCTTAAGGCTCGATGTAGCTGCGCCCGCGAGCGATGTCCATCGGGGAGGATGGCTTGAAAAGCCATCAATTTGACCGCGCTCAGCTTCTGACCCATTTCTGAGATGATACTTTTTTCGAGCGTTCTGGCTAGCCCAGGCACTCCTTCTCGGCATGTTCGGTCGCGTGAGGGCGTCGCACCAAACCAGCGCGCTACACGCAGGCGAATCTAGCTTAAGGCAGGAACGCTGCAGGCGATCGCCGGGTTGCTGGTCATTCCCATTGACCAGCGCACCAATGGCCAAGGTCGGATCAGCCAATGATAGGCCGCGAGCGAAATCGCCGTGGCCACTATCCAGATCGACACGATCTTGAGCCACACGGGCAGCGCCATCGGCAGCAACAGAACGCCGAGCAGCAGTAGCGGGGCATGGTGCACGATGAAAACGGGCATCGTCGCCTCGGTCAGATACGCAAGAGCCGGCGTCGCGACTGGTTTGAGACGAGATGCGAATCCAAGCCCAGCTCCGATGCCGCCCCATGCGGTCAACGCAACGAACAGGCGTCCGGCTGCGGACTCGCCGTTGTAGGTCATCCCCGCAAAAGCCAGCAGCATGAAGACGAATAGACGTGGCGCCTCCTTGCTCAGACGTGCTTCGAAGCCGGGCCAAACCGCGATCCCAGCGCCGATCACAAAGCACAGCGCGTAAAAGGAACAATTCGGCCAGTCGGTGATGAGGTTCGGCAGGAATGGCCAGTAACCGTTGGTTGCGACCAGAAGGAGGGCCATGGGAATCGCGGGGAGATAGACGGTCAGCGCCGACGGTTCGGCAGCGCGCGGAGTGCAGCGCGCAAGCCGCACCAACAGCGGCAACAGCAGGATCGTATACAGAAATAGATAGGCCAGGAACCAAAGATGCGACCAGGTGATCTGCCTGAGTAGGGTCAAATTGTGAGGAAAGAATTTGAAGAAACTTTCGTTTAGCGGCTCGATGTGCTGCAATCCCCGCAGTCCCATGTCGATTCCGTGGCTCAACTCGACATATTTGATGATAGAGCCGAACAGCGCCATTCCGACGAACAGCGGTACGAGAAGGCGCGTCACCCGCTCCAAGACAAATTGACTGGAGGTGCGCCTGCGCAACGACGCCACGGCCGACCAACCCGCAATCAGGAAGAACAGCGATACCGAGTTTGCGCGCACAAAATCAAACACGAACGATGCGCTGCGTGACGGGACCGCACTTTTGAGGTGATAGTTCGGGTCAGCGCCAAATATCAGCAACGCGTGCGACAAGATAATGGCGGCGCAAATCAGAATCCGGAGTGCGTCGATGTCGGTACGCCGGGCCCCCCCTTGCGTTCCTGTCGACTGTACGTCAATCGGGACCAACTTCACAGCGCGAAAACTCCCGCCTCACGCTCTAACGCGGGAGTCGCCGTCATCACGCTCATTTCATGCTTTGCGGCCACAGCGCTCCTTTCGCATCAAGGTCGGACCAAGCGATCAACACGTTAAGGCATGAGATGGGAAAGCGTAGTATCGAGTTCGTTCGTCGTGCACAAGGGATTGAGGGGCGCGCATACGCACCTCGTAGGGGTCAAAGCCGAGCCCTCCCGCCGGTCCATTCGGCAGAGAAGCGCAACGCGATCCTCCTGGCCAAGGCGAATGGCGCGAAGGATTTGAGCGTGCTCCCCGGTTTCAACGCACAGCCGCATAGTCGTCAAGGAGGGGCAGCCCTGCGCCAACAGGGCGGCTGCCGCAGGATTACGGTCGGCGTGATCAGCGACTAGACGCAGCAGCATAGCACGACGGCCCCCGATGACTTTACGCAAAACAAAGCGAGCCGCAACGGCAGCTCTTCGACATGGTGCTTATGACTATCAGGACCTTTCAAGAACATTGCCAAATGATGAAGGAGTGGCAAAGTCCCCGACCCATGCGATTTATCACGGCCCTGGTGAGTCAAGAAGCCAAAAACCTGTCAGGGCTGTATCGAGGTGTCGCCATTCATTGGAGTGTCTCTTATTGGCCACTCGTGCTTTCGCCTCGTGCGCCGAGCACGGAAGCTATCGAGGAACAGCTGCCGTCAGCGGGCGATCGTTCCGCAGTGCTTGACGACCTCGAACGCATCGAAGAGCTCAATCTTCTTGGGGACGTACGTTTGGAAGGTGCTGCGAATGTCGTCGCCCGGTTCTCGTTAACGCATTGGCGCCAGCATTTGTCGAATGCCGGGCGTCCGACGGCCTCAGGCGATAGCGCCGCACACGGGGGCCAAGGAGCTGCCACGCTTCGGGGCATGGCGCTATCTGCGCAACTCTCGGCAAGGTTCTCGGATGCACAAAAACAACTTGAGATCATACGGCGCATCCAAGGCGCCACAGCTTCGCGCATCGGAACCTTGACCCAGCCCGCATCGATCAGGGCAGCATGACGTGTCCCTTCGCACCCCGACGAGGCGAGACGTAGCCATATGATTCTAACGACGGGGACGCAGCCCATCCGCCAGCAGCCCCAGTAACCGATGCAATTGATCCTGGTCGGTTGGCGCAGCGGTCGCCGTCAGGACAACACCTGCGAGGCATATCGTAACATCATCCGCCTCGACATCGTCGCGGATGGTTCCATCGCAGGCGCCTGCGCTGATGAATCGGGCGAGGGTCGCCCGAATACGGGCGCGGGTCTCCGGTACCGGGCTCGTTCGTGACGTCCATGCAATGCGCAGCGCTTCCTGCATAGCCCGTTTGGCGACGACGAACCGGGCGTACCGGACCATCCACAGGCGCAAGGCGTCAAAAGCCGTATGGAGGCTCAGGAGATCCTCGGCTGTCGCCGCAAGCGTGTCGAGTTCCAAGCGGTAGACTGCATCGACAAGAGCCTCGCGGGTTGGGAAATGGCGGTAGAACGTTCCGATGCCAACGCCGGCCGTGCGGGCGATGTCCCCCAGTGATGCGGTCTCCTCGCCGGCGGAAAATCGCTCCCGAGCTGCCTCGATGAGGCGCTCGCGATTACGGGCCGCATCCGCGCGGAGCGATGTGGGCTTTGACAAACGGAGGCTCCTCCGGTTATAGACAAATAAACGGAGGGTACTCCGTTTACCTATGTCTATCACAGGAGCCCCCTCGATGTCCCGTGACACGAAATCAGTTCCGTTACCTGGAAGGACCTATCCTCTCGGCGACCATGAGGTCGCTCGTATCGGCTACGGCGCGATGCAATTGCGTCGCCAGACCAAGCTGGACGAGGCCGTCGCGCTTCTCGAACGCGCCATCGCCCTCGGTGTAAACCACATCGATACGGCGCAGTTTTATGGCAACGGCTTCGTCAACAGCGTGATCCGGCAGGTGCTCAGGCCGGGCGACGGAATCGTCGTCGCTACCAAGGTTGGCGGAGACCCCAATCCAGGGGGAAAAATCCCGGTGAAGCCGGCACAGCGTCCCGAGCAACTTCGGGCGAGCGTCGATGACAACCTCGTCAGTCTGGGCCTGGAGCAACTCCCCTTGGTCAATCTGCGTCGTCTCGACGTTGGCCCCGGCCTATCCGCCGAAGGAGACCAGGTTGTCGATATCGATGATCAACTGGCCACAATGATTGGTATGCGCGATGAAGGAAAGATCGGCGCCATCGGCCTGAGTGCGGTGAGCCTGGACGGTCTCAACCGGGCGCTTGCCGCAGGGATCGCTTGCGTCCAAAACGCCTATAGCGTGGTCAGCCGGCAGTTCGAAGACATGCTCGAGTTCTGCCTCACAAAGAATATCGCCTGGGCGCCTTTCTTTCCTCTCGGCGGCGATTTTCCCGGCTCGCCAAAAGTTACAGAACAGCCGAAGGTGATAAACATTGCGGCCAGGATGAACGTCACGCCGTCGCAGGTGGGCCTTGCCTGGCTGCTCAGGCACGCTCCGAACATCGTACTCATCCCCGGAACGGCAAGCATCGAACATCTCGAACAAAATATCGCTGCCGCATCCGTCGTGCTCGATCAAGATGCAATCGCCGACCTCAATTCCCTTTGAGGCGGCGTCTACACCATCTTAGTCGACCTGTCGCATCGCCCGGTACGGCCTACTGATCCGCAGGGACGTCGAATAGCAGAGGTGCGGTGCCGCGGGCCCGCGCCGTCTCCCATGCCCGGACCGTCACCCCGGAGCACTGGCCACCGACTTCCGTAAGTGGCCCAGGGCCGCCGACTTTGGCCGTTGCAGCAAGTCGGTAGCAATCCGGGGTACTCCGGACGTGCCGCCAACCTAGCCGCCATGACAGCACCGGCGTCAACTGCAGCGACCCTCGGGTCGAGCGGAGCAACAAAGAGTGCCGTTTCTAACGTCCCGCAATTCTGCCACCCGTGCCGCGACCAACCAGCACGACATAGGGAGGTAGACCCAATGGAGTTCAAGCTTGACTACTCCAAAATGGTCATTCTCGATGCAGAGGAGCTTGCCGAGGGTGGCATCCAGGCGGCGTACAAGGACCTGCTGCCGGAGTTGCTGAAATACGTAAAGGAGGCGGACGAGATCACTGAGGTCTTGGACGATGATGCGCCGAGCTATTCGGTTCATCACCGCGATCACAAGTACATCATCTACAAGCCTGAGAACAAAGATAAGAGTTGGGAGAACGCAACATATGCCCTCTTTTCCATAATGAACACTCAGCTCGTCGGAGGTCCTTACCGATTCGACGCGATAAACGGCGGCAATGACGTCGGAGGCATGTTCCTAACTTCGGAGCAATATGAATCAGCGAAGAGAAGCATCGAGCGGAAGTCGGACTGGCCTTATCTCCCTTCTGACCACATAAGACCTTGAGGGAAATCGAACGCTACACCGACAAGGCTGACCAGCGGCGGCTTTCGCAAGCCGCCATGAACAAATTGGAAACGCCGAGTGTCTAACTGACTCAACAGCCCGTCTAATAGACACCTAAATCATTGAAATCATTGACCGTAAATTAACAATGCATTAATCAACACACAAGGAGGAATAAATGTCTGCATCCGGCAAGCTTGACGACCGCATCGAAAAATCTATCACCCGCCGCTGCGTTATAGCGGCCGGCATGGGCGCGCTGGCGGCGCCGGCCGTGCTGCGCATCATCCCCGCGCACGCGCAAAGCCGCGTTATCAAGATCGGCCTTGTCAGCCCCCGCACCGGCCCCCTCGCCGGGTTCGGCGAGGCCGACGGCTTCATCCTCGATCAGGTGCGCACGTTGCTCCGCCCGGGGCTGAAGAGCGGCGGCAAGACTTATCCGGTCGAGATCATCAGCAAGGACAGTCAGTCGAGCGGCAACCGCGCCGCAGAGGTCGCCTCCGAGCTGATCCTCGGCGACAAGGTCGATCTCATCGTCGCGTCGGCAACACCCGACACCACCAATCCCGTAGCCGATCAGGCCGAAGTCAACGAGGTGCCGTGCGTCACCACCAATTGCCCTTGGCAGCCGTACTTCTTCGGCCGCAACGGCGACCCCAAGAGAGGGTTCACGTGGACCTATCACTTCTTCTGGGGGCTGGAGGACGTGATCGGCGCGTTTCTGGCGTTGTGGGATTCAGCGCCAACCAACAAGGTGGTCGGCGGCCTCTTCCCCAACGATGCCGACGGCAATGCCTGGGGCGACGCCAAGCTCGGGCTGCCGCCGGCGCTCGCTGCGGCCGGCTA
>JASHYD010001352.1 GCA_030043175.1 Xanthobacteraceae bacterium
CGGAACGACACAAAAGGGTCGAGCATGTCGTCACGCCGCGTACTGGGCATCGACGACCTCTCTCGCCAGGGCATGAGTGATCCGAAGTCCATGTTGTTCTCCTGCTGTGGGCTTGCGGCGGCAGCGATTTGCTACCTGCAAGGCGATCTTAAGAAATTGGTTCCCGCGTTGGTGTGGACCGGGCCGGCGCCCCCTGCTCGGCGGTCGAGCCCTCCGCGCTCGGAGCCGCCATAGTCGTTGAGGTCGGCAAGTCGAGAGGACATGCAGGGAAAGAACCGTTCGCGCAGTCCCACCCGCCGTCGGCTCGGACAACCGACTGAAGGCGCGCCCGGCACCGCCGTGCCTGCATCACCACGAGAGGGAACCGGTGCCGCAGCGCTAAGGGCATAACTCCTGCGACTGTGTTCAGTTGCTTATCTTCATATCAGCCTTTGACGATGGCGACGGGAACCAGCCGCGCCACCTTCGCGGCAATCCCCGTCTCCGCCATCACATCCACGACCTGCTCGACATCCTTGTAGGCGGTCGGCGCCTCTTCGGTCAGCCCTTTGGCGGAGGCTGCGCGCACCTCTATCCCCATGTCATGGAGTTCCCGGCGAAGGCGATTGTAATCGATCGTCTGCGTCGCCTTGTGGCGGGACATCACGCGTCCGGCGCCATGGCATGTGGAGCCGAATGTTTCGGACATGGCGACCCCGCTGCCCGCGAGCACGTAGGAGGCAGTTCCCATCGATCCGGGCACGAAGATCGGCTGGCCTGCGCCGCGGTAGCGCGCAGGAATCTCCTCGCTGCCGGGACCGAAGGCGCGCGTCGCGCCCTTGCGATGGACCACGCAGGCGACGCCACCATGCTCCTCAAGCTTCGCGATATTGTGGGAAACGTCGTAGACGATAGCCAGATCTTCATCCCTGCCCAGAACGCGCCGCCATGCGCCTCGCACGGCATTGGTGATCAGCTGGCGGTTGCACCACGCGAAGTTTGCCGCGGCCGCCATGGCGCGAAAATAAGCTTGGCCCTCCGCAGAGGCGAACGGCGCGCAGGCCAGTTCGCGATCGACCACGGCGATCCCGTATTTTATCATGACCTCGTCCATGCGCCGCACGTATTCGGTACAGGTCTGATGGCCGAGGCCTCGTGAACCCGTGTGAATGAGCACCGTAACCTGGTCCTCGAACAAGCCAAAGACCGCGGCGCGAGCGCTGTCATGGATCTGGGCAACGCGCTGAACCTCGAGGAAGTGATTGCCGGACCCCAGCGTGCCAAGCTGATCGCGCCCGCGTTTGCCCGCGCGCTCCGGCACTTGGTCTGCGCTTGCCCCTGCGAATGAGCCGCGCTCTTCGATCAATTCGGCATCGGCCTCGCTCGCATACCCTTGCCCAATCGCCCAGCGCAGGCCGGTATTGAGGACGTCTTCCATCGCGGGTTCGTCGAGCGCGATCCGCCCGCCGTGGCCGACCCCGGTTGGCACATCGCGCTGGATCTGCGTTGCCAGCGCCGCCAGGTGCTGGCGGAGTTCGGGAAATCGTACGCCGCTCGCGAGCAGCCGCACGCCGCAGTTGATGTCGTATCCGACGCCGCCCGGCGAAATGACTCCGTCGGCGGCACGCGTGGCCACAACACCGCCGATGGGAAAGCCGTAACCCTGGTGGACGTCCGGCATTGCGAGGGCAGGTTCCTGCACGCCCGGCAGCGTCGCGGTGTTGACCAGCTGGTCCAGGGCGCGCTCGCGCACGAGGTGCTCGACCATCGCCTGGTTCGCATAAAGCCGCGCCTTGACGCGCATGTCATTGCGGAAGCTGCGCGGGATCTCCCATGCGCAGGGCGCAACGTGTTGAAGGTCACCAAGGTCTACCCGGCGCATAGCTGTTTCCCTTAGGTGTCGAACACAATGCTGGCTTCCCACCTGCGCGCGCATTTGCGGACCGAGAGCTCGTGATGCGTGACGGCCTTGATGTCCTCCACCGCCTCAGCGGCGGCCGACGCAACCGCGGCTTTCAGTCTGCTCTCGGTGAGCTCGTGTATCCGAAATCCCATATAGGCGCGGTATTCGCACGTCGCGCGATAGAGAAGCTCCGACAGCCAATCGACGAGCAGGGCCTCGCGGTCTTTCGCCTCGATCTCGATCGTCTCTGTCCGGTCTGGCTCAAGATCGGCGATGCCGTTTCCGAAGAGAAACGCCATCATTCCCTCGGCCGCAGCCGCAAAGAGGCTTTCGAGGTCTCTACTCCATGCGCGGAGCTTGACGTCGCCGGGATGGTCGAGAAACTCAAACCCGCGGCCCGATCGGACCTGCTGCGTGTCGTCGCATTGAGCCCGTGGGTCATGTGCACATTGGGCCACATTGATTGAACGGCGGGTCTCACCTGTCATATCGGCCAGCCCGGACACCGCTGATAATCTGAAAGCTCCGCTTCGCCAGCCCGCCGCTGCGACTTTTTGGCGGACGGCGCTCGGCTGCTTCGCAAGGAACGGGGCGACGGCCCGGAAGGTTTCACTTGATGATTGAGAACGTCACAAAGCACGCGGTCCGTAGGGTGGCAAAGCGAAGCAGCGCTCACCTCTACTTAGACCCGCAACTGCGCGTGCCCACCAATCGTGAGTAACCGCCATGCCGCCTGATGCCAGCGTCAAGAAAGTCAGCAGCAACACGTCACCTCGCGGCGAGATGGGGCAAACCTATCTCACCTCGGGCAAGCGCGTATCGATGCGGCTCTGGCAGAACGAAAGGCCGCAAGCGACGCCAGTCACCGAACGCGATTATGAGACTGTCGGCTATCTAATCTCCGGCCGCGCCGAGCTCGACCTCGAGGGGCAAACCATCCGCCTCGAGCCGGGTGATTCGTGGCTGGTGCCAGCCGGCGCCCGGCACGCTTATCGCATATTGGAGCCCCTTACGGCCGTGGAGGCGACAGCGCCGCCCGCGCAAGTTCGTGGGCGCGACACGGCGCCAACCCGACACGCATCGGCCGGCGCCCACCCCCCTCCCAACCGTCCCCCGCACGGGCGAGGGTAGGGGACAGGGGAGTAGCGCCAAAGCAATCGACGGAGGCAACAGCTATGGCGACGACCGGCCTCGAAGTCTTTGACAGGACGTTGCACACAACCAATCTGTGGCTCGACGAGATCTGTGCCGAGATTGGTCCCGATAAGCATTTGGCATGGCATGTGCTCGGAGCCGTGCTTCGCTCCATTCGCGACGAGCTGCTGATAGGCCAGTCTGCGCATCTCGCCGCGCAGCTGCCCCTCCTGGTGCGCGGGGCCTATTTTGACCAATATCGGCCCGCCGCGCAGCCGGTCGCGGAACGTTCGCAAGAGGACTTCATCGCCCGCATTCGCGAGGAGCTCGCAGCTACGCGGCCTGTCAGGCCGGACCTCGCCGCGACCGTAGTGATGCGGACACTCAATCGCCACATCACTGAAGGCCAGATCAAGAAGGTACGCGACGCGCTGCCCAAGAGCGTACGTGCATTATGGCCCGAGCCAGATCGGCCTTCTCCCTGCCCTGCGCCGCAGGAGGGGAAGGATGCATCGATTTCCCCTTCCCAGCCTGCAGGGGGGCAGCGGGCAACGGCGCGACGTCCCGCCTAAAAGCCTGGCGCGTCGGGTCGGACCGACCGACCCCCCCGCCGGCGCTGCCCAATGTCAATGGCCCACGCGTGCGGGAGCAATCCGCCAGACCTGGCCACCGCGCGCCCGGAAGGCGGCGGAGCAAGGCTGCAAGCGCGCAACGCCGGCGCAGCGCCTGATCAACGCCGCAACATGGATGCCGCAATTTAACTGCGCCGCTTCCTCTCCGCATCGTCCCACGCCGTGAGCGGCTGGAAATCCGGCACGAAGCCAAGGCCTTTGCGTGCGTCCGAGGAGACGGCCGCTTGCGAGGTCACCACATCGACGAGGGCCGGCGGGTTCGCCAGGGCGCCTCTGAGCGCGTCGGCCAGCTTCGCGGGGTCTTCGACCCGCTTGCCATGGGCGCCGAGCGCGCGCGCCATCGCGGCGTAATCGGAGTGGCGCAACGTGGTACCGACCACCCGGCCGCCATAGTTCACCTCTTGGTCGTAGCGCTCGATGTTCCAGGCCGCGTTGTTGGATACGATGAACACGGCCTTGGCGCCGTGGCGGACGGCCGTGTCGATCTCCATGGCATTAATCCCGAAGGCGCCGTCGCCGTTGACGGAGATCACCTGCCGATGTGGGAACGCAAGCGCGGCCGCGACCGCAAACGGCACGCCAACGCCGAGACAGCCGAACGCCCCAGCATCCATGTAGGTTCGGGACGCCAGGCCGACGCGAGCAAAGCTTAAGAGATCGCCGCCGTCCGCAATCGCGATGTGATCGGGGGCCGCGACTTGCGCGATGGCGTCGAAGATGGCGCGCGGATGGATCTTGCCGTCGGCGCCAAGCGTCTTGTTGGCGGCACCGGAAGCCGCCGTCCGCTCGCGGTGCCTGTGGCGCAGCACGTCCGCCCAGGCGGCATCGACATTGGACCGGCGATTGCCCGCCGCTTCCAGTATCGCTCGCAGCGCAAGAGCCGGGGTCGCCAGGATCTCCGGCTGGCCGCGGCGATTGTCGATCAGCTCGCTGGCCGTGTCGGCGATGCGAATGAACCGCGCATTGGGGAATACCGCCGGCGAGCCGTAGCCGAGCTGATAGTCGAGCCTGCGCCCGATCAGCACAACGACGTCGGCCTCCGTCATGGCGGCAGCCCGCATGGCGCCGATCACGGCCGGATGATCAGCCGGCACCAGCCCGCGGCTTTCCTGGGTATCAAGATAAAGCGCGCCGCTGGCATCGAGGAGGCGCACCACCTCGGCACCGGCGCTTCTCGCGCCGCGCCCGGTGATCACCAGCGGGCGTCGCGCGGACCACAGGACATTGACCGCCAAGGCGATGTCGGCGGGGTCGGGTGGCAGAACGCGCGGCGGTTTCGCTGCCATCCATTCGTCGAGCACGAGCTGCCGCGGCACTGAAGTGCGCAGCACGTCGGTTGGAATCTCGATGTAGACCGGACCCGACTCACCGGCATCGCCCATCGCCCGGGCAACGGCTTCATCAAGCTCGCGTAGCACCTGCTCAGCGACGCGGAGGGTGCGGGCGCTGCGGGTTATGGGGCGCAGGAGATCGACGTGGGGAATATCCTGCAGCGGCCCCATGTTGGCCTGTGGCCGCGACGTGCAGCCGCCGATCAAGAGAACAGGGGCGCGGGCAAGCGAAGCATTGGCCACGGCAGTAACGGTGTTGGTCACGCCCGGACCCGCGGTCGCCATGGCAACGCCAAGAGCGCCGGTCAATTCCGCATGCGCGTGGGCCATGTGCACAGCCGCAGCTTCATGGCGAACGTCGATGATACGGATACCCGCCCCTGCCACATGATCCCAAACCGGCTGGATATGGCCGCCCTGGAGGCCGAAGATGCGGTCAACGCCGCGCGCTTTGAGAAAGCGCGCGACCCACGCGGCGGTGGCGCTCGCGTCGGCGTTGAGGTCGATGGCGGTGGTCATATCGATTCCTGATAGTAGCGCGCCCCGGGAATGTCGGTTGGGCAAAGCCGGTCTTCGACCAGCCGAATGACAGGCTCCGCGTGCCCGCCCTCCCGGCCCTCGCGCACTTGCGGGAAGAGTACGCGGGGTGGCTACCTCACGCCAGTCGCTCGATTCTCTAGCCTCCCGAAAACCTCGCCTTCAGCATCCGATGTAAAATCTTCCCCGTGGCGGTGCGCGGCATATCGTCATCGTGGATGAAGGCGACGGACCGCGGGCGCTTGTAGCCGCCGATGCGGTCACGGCACCAGGCCACAAGCTCAGCCTCGCCGAGGGTGGCACCCGCGTGCACCACCACTACGGCATGGACCCGCTCCCCCCACTTCGGGTCGGGGACGCCGATCACCGCGACCTCTTTGACGTGCGGATGCGAGCCGATGAGGTTCTCGACCTCTGAAGGATAGACGTTCTCGCCGCCCGAGATGATCATGTTGCTCTTGCGGTCGACCAGATAATAGAAGCCGTCCGCATCGCGGCGGGCGAGATCGCCGACCGAGCAATAGTCACCGCGGAACGCCTGCGCGCTTTTGTCCGGCAGCTTCCAGTAGCCATCGAAGGTGTAGGGATTGCACGAATAGAGTTCGCCGGTCTCGCCGTCCATGACCTCGTTACCGGCGGCATCGACCAGGCGGATCGGTGCCGAGCCCACGCATTCGCGGCCGACTGAGCCGAGCTTGGTCAACTGCTCCTGCGGATGCAGCATCGTTACCCAGCCGGCTTCGGTCGAGCCATAGAGTTCGAACAGGCCGCAATTGCGGAAACAGTCCATGATGGCGAGCTTGGTGTCGCGCCGCGCTGGCGCCGAGGACACCAAGAGCTTGGTGACCCGCTCCACATCGTATCTCGCGCGTACTGCAGCCGGCAGGGCAAGCATCACGATGTAGTGCGTCGGCACCAGCGATGTGAAGCTCGCGCCGCTCTCGCCCAACGTGCGCAAGAGATGCTCGGGGTCGAAGCTCTTGCGCGAATAAACCGTGCAAGCCGCGCCGCAATAGACGAAGGCGCCGAAGAAAAACAATGAGTTGGCATGGCACATGGGCATCACCAAAAGCGCCGTGTCGCGCCGGCCGAAACCCATTTCGACGTCGGTGACGAGGGCGAGATGCGCGTTGCCTTGATGGCTGCGTATCGCACCTTTCGGCTTGCCGGTCGTGCCCGAGGTGTACATCAGCGTCCAGGCCTCGGCGGGCTTAACCTTGGTATCCGGCTCGCTGTCACGCGCTGCGGCAAGGAGGTCTTCGTAGGCGCGATATCCGGGCGGACAGGTCGCGGCGCCGAAATGAATGAAATTGCGCGCCGGGACCGAAAGGCCCGGGCGCGCGCGCTCAACCGACTGAAGGAGATCATGCTGAACGATCAACGCCGTCGCCTCGGCGTCCTCCACGATGTAGCGGACCTCCTCGCTAAGGAGGCGGAAGTTGATCGGCACCACGATCAGCCCGGCCTTCGCTGTTGCCCCGTAGATTTCCAGCCACTCGATGCAGTTGTAGGCTAGCACGGCAATGCGGGCGCCCTTCGCGAGTCCCATTCCGAGAAGCGCATTGGCGAGTCGGCACGACCGCCCATTCCATTCCCGGAACGTCATCGCGCGTTCAAGGTCGCGGGCGCCGATCTTGTCCGGTAGCGTGTAGGCGTAAAACCGCAGGACTTCGCCGACGTTAGGCAATGGACCCATCGCACCGACCTTGAGAGATTTATTCGCCGAGAGTTTCGAATTATCGCAGCCGTACCCAAAGGTGTCATCGCCCACCTTGACCGATGTCGTAAACATACGAGGTGTGCGGGCTTGACCGGGCGATCCGGTAACCGCACATACTGGATTGCTCGGTCAAGCCGGGCAATGAAACTCTATGATTGACCACCGAGCCGCATCGGTGCACTTCAAACCGGCACCCGCAGCGAGGGAGAAATCATGGATATCAAACCATCAGGCTCGGCGGCGTCACGCCGGATGCCCGGCGACTGGTTCACCGGAACGGTGTGGCAGGACCCGATTATTGAAGCGCCGGCACCGGCGCGCATTCGAGCCACGCACGTGCGCTTCGAGCCGGCCGCCCGCACCGCATGGCATACCCATCCGCTCGGGCAGACCCTCCACGTCGTGTCCGGAGTCGGCCGCGTGCAAAGCTGGGGCGGCCCGATCCACCAAATCAAGCCCGGCGACACGGTGTGGATTCCGCCCGGCGAAAAGCACTGGCATGGCGCGAGCCCGACCATTGGCATGGTGCATATTGCCATGCAGGAGGCGCTCGATGGCGCTCACGTGACGTGGATGGAGCACGTCAGCGACGAGCAATATGGCGGAAAAGTTGAATGAGGCGTGGTGCGGTCGTCCTTGGGAGCCGGCGGAAATTGGAAATTGTCGTGTAGCAACGCTGCCCACAACCGAAGCGGCAAAGACCGGGGGCGAAAGACTGTGGGTTGGAGCAAACGCGCCCGGGTCTCAAATCCCCGGCACGTTCACTCTGATCCGGTAGATACTGCTGCGCGCGGCGATGTAGAGCGTTTTTTTGTCGGCGTCGCCGAAGCCCACATTGGTGGATATTTCGGGCGCCCGGATGGTTCCGAGGTGCTTGCCTTCCGGCGAGATGATCCACACGCCTCCCGGCCCGGTCTCATAGAGGTTGCCCTGGGTATCGACCCGCAGGCCGTCGGTAATGCCGGGCTCGGTCTCGCCGCGCATGTCGATGAACAGCTTGCCGTTGGCAAGGGTCCCGTC
>JASHYD010001353.1 GCA_030043175.1 Xanthobacteraceae bacterium
CGGCGCGCCAAGCACGACCGCGCAAGGAAGTTTCTTGATTCCGCGCTCGCGCAGCTTCTCCCAGTGGTTGTAAATGCCGGGGCGCAGCTCCAGCGACGGGTTCATGCCGAGCCGGCGCGGCGCCTTCACCTGGCCGCGATAATTGCCGAGATTCTGGATGCCGGTTTCTGGGTCCTTGGTGATGTACTGCGACAGCGTCGCATAGGGCGCGATGTCCCAGCCGGGCGTCGAGATCGGCAGCGGAATGCCATCAAGGCCGTTGCCGGGCTTATCGAGCGCCTTTCCGGCGATCACCATATCATGGCACGGTGCTGCATCGACAATGCGCGGCGGGATCGGATTTTGCGCCGCCTTGACCCAGCGCTCGTCGATTTCGTCGAGCCGGCAGCCGATGCCGATACGATAGATTTCGCGGTTTGCGGCCAGCGCACCCACTACGACGGGAATGTCGTATTTGCGTTTTTTGGCGTCGACCACATTGGTGAACAGGAATGCCTTGCGATCCTTCTCCTCGATGCCGCCACGGAACTGCCATCGCACCAGCGGGTGCATTTCGGTATCCTTATTGATCGGCCGGTTCACGGTGACGAGCAGGCCGGCCTCATCGAGCGCTCGAATGTGATCGTGCAAGTCCGGATAACCGCGGGGCGGAGCCGCCGCCGCGGAGGTCGGCGTCGCTTGACGTTTCGGCTTGGTGGTTGCGTCCATGATGGAGTCCGGTCCTCGAGAACTAAAGCCTTAGGGTGGGCAAAATCGCCACCGGGTCCGGAGCCGCTTGGCGGCTCGCAGAGTAGTCGCTCATTTGATCCGCATCAGCGCTGCCTCGCGAATCGAACTGTCGGTCAGGGCGGCGGGATCGAACTTAGCCGCCATGCGGCGGTCCTCCGCCAAAAGATCACGCAGCCAGCGCAATTTATCCAGGTCGATTTCGACGGCCGGCGATGCGGCTCGCTGCTCGACCACCTCCCGATAACTGACCTCCGCGACCGGATCGCCGGGCGGGAGGCCGGTCATGCGCCGCGTCAGGGCGACCACCCGGTCGCGATGCGCGAGCGCAAATCCATAGGCCTTCATTTCGCTCGCAATGAACGCCACCAGCTGCGGGCGTTTGGAGCGAACGTGCTCGCCGCGCGTAATAATGCACTGGCGCATGAATTGCGGCAACGCTTCGCTCGCGATCGCCAGTGTCTTCAATTTGAGTTCGGGCTGCGCTGCGAAATCGCTCGTTGAGATCGCCGCATCAATAGTCCTCGCCATCAGGGCCCGCACCCGTTCCGGATCGCTGCCGGCCGCAACGAAATTCACTTCCGACGGCGCGACGCCAGCCTGCTTGAGCATGGTCCGCGCCACCAGATCCGGAAGCGAGCCCGGCGCCGAGATGCCCACTTTCTTCCCCCGGAGCGCGGCGATCGAGCCGATGCCCTCATGGGAGAACAACGAATAGGTGAGCTTCGGCCAGGTGCAGCCAAGGATTTTCACGTCAGCGCCCTTGCTGCCGGCGATCAACGGGCTGATCGGGCTGCCTTCGTAGGTGTCGAGTTCGCCCGCGATCAGCGCCTTCATCATCAGGGTGTCGTTCTGAAAGGCCAGCATCTTCAGATCGAGGCCTTCCGCCTTGGCGAACCCTCCCTCGGCCGCCATGTAGATGAACCCCGCATCGCCCTTTGGCACGAGAGTGCCATGACGCCACAGATCTTCGGCGTGGAGAGTCCTTGTGGATGTGAACGCGAACGCCACGGCGGCGAGGAGGCCGCCGATTCTGATAAGCCCGCCGAGCTTTGGCATCACAACGCAGTTTCCCTGCCCCCTTGCGCGCAGAGCAAGCGGGAGCGGCGTCACGCCGACACCTTCATGCGCGCGTTCCAATCCTCCCGCAGGCGGTCGCGCAATACCTTGCCGCGGTCGCTCTTGGGAAGTTCGCGAACGATGAAGATCTGCTTCGGCATTTTCGGCGGCGGCAGAAAGGCCTCGCAATGTCGGCTCACCGAGGCTTCGGTGAGGCTCGTGCCCGGCTTCGCGACGACATAGCATACCACTTCCTCCCCATAAATTTTATCCGCCACGCCCACGGCCGCAGCCTCGAGAATTCCGGGGTGTTTCAGCAGCACCTCATCGATCTCGGCGGGCGCGATGTTGACGCCGCCGCGGATGATCAAATCCTTGGTGCGGCCCGTGAGACGAATAAATCCGTCCGGGTCCTCAATAGCGAGGTCGCCGGTCTTGACGCGGTTGGGGCGGATAGGCTCGATCGTTGCATCATCCCGCAGATAGCCGATGGCCGTGTGCGGACCGCCGGCCGTCACTTCGCCTTCGACGCCTGGCGGGCATGGTCTGCCGTCCGCGTCGACGATGGCGAATTCCTGGTGCAGCGCCGGGATGCCGACCGTGCCGATGCGGTTCTTGTAGGTGCGGTTGCCGCACACCCACCCGGCTTCCGACATGCCATACATCTGCAAGAGCTTGATGCCGTAAATCTCCTCGAACTGCAGCCATTGCTGGGCCGTCAGCGGGGCGGTCGAGCAACTCATCAGCCGCAATGTCCGCGCGCGCTTTGCGTCTTGCTTGCTGAGACCGCGGCCAAGACCCCCGCGGTCCCAGGAAGGACCAGGCTCGTTCAGCAGCATATTGAGGACGGTTGGCACCCCGGCCGCAAAGGTGATGCCGTACCGCTCGATCCACTCGAAGAAGCGGCTGTGCGAGAAACGCTTGGCGACGTGCAGCGTGAGCCCCTTCTGCAAAAACGGCATCAGGCTTAGCACCTGCGCGGAGTTCCAGCCGAAGGAGCGGTATTCCAACGTGTGATCGTTCTCGGTGAGGCCTAGGAATTCAAGGGTGGACAAGCCATTGAGCCAGTAGGCGCAGTGGTCGTAGACGACAATCTTCGGCCGGCTGGTCGTTCCCGACGTGCAAAAAATGCAGGCGATGTCTTCCGCGTAGTTGCGCTCGGACAAATCGGCCGCCTGGCAATTCGCCAGCCGTGAAAACAATTCGTCCTGCGGATCGTCCGGCGCCAGCCAAGCCCCAAACCGGATGCGCGCCGCCGGGCAATCGCCGACCAAGGCGTCGATATCGAGGTCCTTATGCCACAGCACCAGCACCGGCTTCACCGCCGCGACGAGGTCAGCCAATGCCTTCTCGTTGATCTCGATGTTGAGGGGGCAGACCACCGCGCCGAGCCGCCAGATGCCAAACCATAGCAGCAGCTTTTCCAGGCTTTCATCGGAGAGCAGCAGCACGCGGCTGCCCTTGGCGACGCCGCGGCTCCTGAGCAGGCACGCGATCTCGTTCGTGATGCGATCGAGTTCCCCGAACGTGATCGCGGACCCGCAATCCACATCGACGATCGCGGTTTTGGCCGGATCGTGATCGCGGTAGCGGGCGAACAGCTCCGCGATAGGGCGATACGGTATGCCGGGCACATGATCGCCGAAGACGCCTGTCATCAGAGTCTCCCGCGTCGGCAACCCCGTTCTTGGCGACGGGGAGGAAGCGCGGGTTGCCGGGCGTAGCAATAACCGTCCGCGCGATGCAGAAGTTTGCAGTAGGTGGCGTTGATTCCGTCGGCATTGCCCACTCTGATAGAGCCGCTGCCGCGAACCGGGACACGTCCAGCGTGGTTCCCGGCCTTCTTGCCTGTTGGCACCTCGGCTCGCACCACGTCGCCGGTTTGGAAGCCTCGAACGGACTTGGTGCGCACCGCCGTGTTGTCGCCAATCTCGTCGGCGATGACGACGATGCCGGTGGTCGTGCGGCCGGGGTCGAGCTTCACACGGACATGCCCAACATCACCCCCGGCGCTGTCCTTCAAGCGGATCGTCAACGGGTAGCGGCGGCGACCGACAACCGCCCGGCGGCGTTCGGGAAGGATGCGAGAGAGCTTCTCGGAGCCCGGCATGACCGGCCGCTTGCGCTGATCGAGGACCAATACCGACAATTTCGTCTCCTAAACTTTGTCTTTACGGCCTGGTGACGCTGCCCTTGCAGGCAATCTCCCCTCGGGATTGTTGCAGACCGGCGGCTTGAGCAAGTCCCGTTTCGTGCCTATCCCGGGTCTGTCTGCTGCCTTGCCTCGGAGAGGTCCTAACGAAGCATTCGGACGCAGCTTGGGGCCGTAGTCCCAAACTTACCCCGGTAACCCACCGCCTCGGAGGCTGGGGCAAAAGCCCTGCGCCGTCAGGCGGGGTTACTCCACCGGCCATTTGAGCTGCACCATCTCTTCGAATTTGAGGTGCTTTTGGAAGCGGGCGACCGCGAGCGGCAGTTCCGCCAACAATTTCGCCTCGTCGATCCGGGTCAGGCGTCCGCCGGCTACGACCTGCTCTCCCATCACGAAAACGTCGCGCACCGAATCGCCTGTTGCGCCGTAGACAAGGTTCGACACCGGATTGATGAGCGGCTGCCATTCGGGACGATCGGTATCGAACAGCACGATGTCGGCGTCCTTGCCGACCTCGATGCTGCCGATGCGGCCGCTCATAAGGGCTGCCTTGGCGCCATTGATGGTCGCCATTTCGAGGCCGGTTTCGGGCGGCATCACGCGCGGATTGATGCGGGTCTCCTTGTAGCAGCAGCAGGCGAGCCGAATCTCCTGCGCCATGTCTACGATTCCCGAGCTTGCGTGATCGGAGCCAACCGCGACATTCACCCCGAGCGCCAAAAGTTCGGGCAGCTTGCCGAACAGAAAGTTGCCGTAGCCGTTGTGCAGGCTGGAGCTTGGCGCACACACCAATGACGGTTTGCGCCGCGCCAGAATCTCCACTTCCTGGGGTTCGAGCCAGCCCGAATGGACGATCAGCATGCGCTCGTCGATGACGCCGAGCGATTCCAGCCGCTCGATCTCGGCGAGGCCCGTGCGGGCAACGCTTGAGTCGTGGGTCGAATAGGAAAAGCACGCGTGCGTCTGCAGCAGCGTGCCGTAGCGGTCGGCGAGCTTCTTGAGGCCAATGATGAGATCGTCTGAGGCATTGTTGAGGCCGCGGAAAGAGGCACTGGCACTGAGCCGCGGATGTGCCGACGCGTGTCCAGAGAGGGCGTAGCGTTCGAGCACTGCCTCGGCGCGCTCGATTGCCACCGCGGTGCTTTCGATCATGCGCTCGGGCAGGATACCGAGCACGGACTTGGTCATGTCGAACGAGGAGCGCGACACGATCATCCGGATGCCGGTGGCCATGACGCCTTCGACCGACGCTTCGGGATAATAATTGCCAGGATCGATAAAGCAGGTGACGCCGTGCCGCAGCAACTCGGTCGCCGCGAGCATCGCCGATACGCGCACGTCGTCGGCCTCAAGGGCAGCTTCATAGGGATACATGCGGTCGAACAGGAACGACTGGGCGTTCGCTTCGTCCGCGAGCCCGCGCGACAGTTGAAAGGAAGCATGCAGATGGCAATCGATAAAGCCGGGCGTAGCGACCGTGCCACGGCCGTCCAACGTGCTCCTTGCGGCATAGCGCGTCGTGATGTCGGCCGACTTGCCGACCGCAACGATCTTGCTGCCATCGACCGCGACCGCGGCGTCGCGAATGACGCGTCGGCCAGGGTCCATGGTAATCAGCCAGCCGATGTCGGCGATGATGAGGTCAACGGATTGCACGGGTGCTCCTGCGGCAACACTCCCCTGCGACGGCGGCGCATCCAGTAGCCGCGGCGCTGGCGTTGCAAGCAACAAGCTGCGGGTTAACCAATGGTCCGCTTGCGCGGACGACACGAGGGCGCGCGATCATGTGCCCTCCCCTACATAGGTCAGCTCATCGGCGATCTTCAGCTCGATCAGCACATTTTCGTCGGTAGAATCCTCGCACAGCATCGAGCGATGGCCGATACCTTTGGGGATCAGCAGCATATCGCCGGGATGCATGACTTTGACGCCCATTTCGGTTTCCCATTTCAGCGCCCCCTTGACGCAGAAGATGATCTCGTGGGCATCAATGTTGCGATGCCAGAAGCTCATGTCGTGCTTGCGCCGCTTGGAGACGTCAATCTTGACTCGGTCGGAGGTGTAGAGCCGCAGCGGCGTGCCGTCCGCCTTATCGATATTGGTCGGGTTGAACTTCTCGGCGAAGATGTTGATCATCCGGAAGAGGTCGGCGTTTTCCAGGACGCCGGCATTGCTGACCGGCGACTGTTTGTGGGCGAGCACGACGTTCTTACCGTTGATCGTCACTAGTTCACGAAGGATTTCCTTGGGCATGATCGGCTCCGGCTTGCAAAATTCAGGACGACTGTTGGCAATTGCCGGCCGATACAGCCAGCACCGCGGCCACGATGCCAGCGTAGCCCGTGCACCGGCAAAGATGGCCGCTCAATACCTCGCGGATTTCATCCTCGGTCGGATGCGGATTTCGCGCAAGATAGTCCGTGAATGACATCAGGATACCGGGCGTACAGAAGCCGCATTGTAGCGCATGATGACGCTGAAACGCCTGTTGCAGCGCGTTAAGCGTGCCCTCCGGCGACGCCAGCGCTTCAACCGTCGTGACCATCCGGCCCTCAGCCTGCACGGCGAGCGTCAGACAGCCGCGCACCGCCAGGCCGTCGATCAGCACAGTGCAGCAGCCGCACACGCCATGCTCGCAGCCCACGTGGGTTCCGGTCGCCCCGATCACATGGCGCAGGAAATCGGTGAGCAGCATGCGCGATTCCGCGTCGCCCGACACGGCGCGGCCGTTAAGCGCGAAGCCGATCCGGGTCCGCTCATCCTTGTTCACGCGGCGCATCGCAGGGCCTCTTCCACCACCACGGGACCGACCCGGCGCAACAGATCGCGGCGCAGCCGCGCGGACGCGTGCAGATCGTCGTAACCTTCAAGCTCACTTGCGAGGGCCTCGAACATGTCCCTGACGCCCGCTGCGCCCTCAAGCCTCTCGCGCCGCACTGCGGGGCGGTCGGCAATGCCGCCGATGCCGATCCGCAGCGTATTGCCGTCCTCGACATAAGCCGCAACCGCGATGATGGCAAAGTCGCCGTGCCGACGCGCCACCTCCCGGAAGGCGACGCGCCGTGTCGATTGGGTCGGAAAACGAACCGCAACGATCAACTCGTCGGCGGCGCGGGCCGTCGTCAGCATGCCGCGCTGGAATTGTCCCGCGGCAAGGACGCGCGTACCTGTTTGCGAGCGCAACAGCACCTCGCCACCCAATGTGGCCAGCACCAACGGTATTTCCGACGACGGGTCCGCGTGGGCAATCGAGCCGCACACGGTGCCCCTGTTGCGCGTCTGGAAGTGACCCACGAAAGGCAACGCGGCTGCCAGCAGCGGCAGTGTGCCGGCGAGTTCAGCCCAGTCCTTGAGCTAGTTCTGAGTCACGGCGGCGCCGACCTCAACCTTGTCGTCGGCGACGCGGACGTAGTCGAGTTCGTTGAGACGCGCGATGTCGATGAGCACCGCGGGCTCCGCAATGCGCAGATTGAGCATCGCCATCAGCGACTGGCCCCCCGCCAGCACACTCGCGGCGTCGCCATATTCGGCCAGCACGGCGATCGCCTCGTCCGCGCTGTCGGGGCGCACATAGTCGAACCGGCGTGGCTTCATGATCGGCCCGTCATGAGCGCGTGCAGCCGCAGCGGCGTCAGCGGCACAGCAACGTCCTTGACGCCGAGCGCGTCCGCGACCGCATTAGCGATGCAAGCGGGCGTGCTCATGCAATTGCCCTCAGCCATGCCCTTGGCGCCAAGCGGCGTCAGGGGCGACGGGGTTTGCTGGTGCAGGATTTCGAGCTTAGGGATTTCGCTCACGGTCGGCACCAGATAGTCCGCAAAACTGCCAGACAGGAAGTTTCCATTCTCGTCGTAGACGAACTCCTCGTAGAGCGCCGCCGCAATGCCCTGCGCAAAGGCGCCATATATCTGCCCCTCGGCGAGCAGCGGATTAAGCAGCGTCCCGGCATCGTGCATCGAAATGTACCGGTCAACCCGCAGCGAAAACGTCACCGGATCGACCTCGACGCCGCACATGTCGAAAATGAATCCGTAGGTGAGCGAGGTGTTGATGCGGTCATCGCTGGTCGGCGGCTCAAGCTCCGCAGGCGACCACACGCCGGTTTCCGACAACCCCGGCGCCATCCCATCCGGCAGCATCGCGGGCGACCAGTGCGCGGTGCCGGCGACACGGCCGAACGCAAGGGCGTTGTCCGGGTTCGAGCGGCTGCGCACCTGGCCGTCGGCGAAGTCGATGTCGTCCGACAAGACGTTGAGCTGGTTTGCCGCAATGGCGGCAAGCTTGTCGCGTAACCGTGTCGCCGCGACATGAGCCGCGACTGCGGTGCCGGGCGCAAATCGGCACGAATAGGTGCCGGCAGCGATCGACCAGGCGTCTTTGGCGGTGTCGATCTCCAGCGTGACCTTGATATCGGCGGGATCAAGTCCCAGCCGATCAGCAACGATCTGGGACAGGACGGTCTGATGCCCCTGGCCTTGGACGGTCACGTCGGCGGTGACCGATACGGCGCCCAGCGGGTCGACGTTGACGGTTGCCATGCAGACTGCGCCGTTCTTCGGCCCTGCGCGCTCACGCGCCTGCGCGGTCAACAGCGTCGAGAGGTAGCCCATGTTCGACATGCCAGGCTCGACCACCGCCGCAAAGCCGATACCGTAGAGCTTGCCCGCTGCGCGCGCTGCGTCGCGGCGACGCTTGAGATCGTCGAGCCGGCCGTCTCCGATCGTGGTCGCCGCGGCACGGGCATAATCGCCGGAATCATAAAGTGCGCCCGCGGCGGTGCGGTAGGGGAATTTCTCGGTTGGAATGAGGTTGCGGCGGATCACGTCGAGGTGGTCAAGGCCAAGCTCTGTCGCAATGCGCTGCACCAGCCGCTCGATGGCGAGGTAGAGCTGCGGCCCGCCAAAACCGCGGATCAGACTTGCGGGCATCTTGTTGGTGAGGACGATGCGGTTAGTGACGTCGACATCACGAACGTCATAGGCACCCGTCACCGAGCCATGCATACGGTAGAGCGGTCCCGGCATGGGGGCGCGCAGGAACGCCCCGTAATCCTCCAGCTGATCGAGCCGCAGTCCAAGGATGCGGCCCGCGCGCGTGACCGCCGCCTCGATCCGGGTGATGCGATTGGGTCCCGAACTCGCCGCCGCCAGGTGCTCGGCGCGATCTTCGACCCATTTCACCGGACGCCCCGTGACCTTCGCAGCGATCGCGGCCAGCACGATATAGGGAAACACCGAGAGCTTGATGCCGAAGCTGCCGCCCGAGTCGGGCGGAATTCGCAGCCGCAACTTGGTGCCGGGCACGCGCAACGCTTTTGCCATCACCGGATGGGTGCTGAACGGCCCCTGGAAATTCGCCAGCACATCGTAGCTGTCCTCATGCGGACGATATTCGGCGACAACCACGTAGCATTCCATTGGCGTGAAGGAGAGCCGCGGATAGTCGACCTTCAGTGCGATCATGCGATCCGCAGCGGCGAACGCCGCTGCCGTGTCCCCGTAGGCGAATTTCCGCACTGAAATTTCATTGGTCTTGCAGGCGGGATGCAAAAGCGCTGCGGACTTGCCGCAGGCGGCGACCGGATCGATCACGGCTTCGACCGGCTCGTAATCGACCTCGACCAGCTCGGCGGCATCCTCCGCCACGTAGCGGCTCTCAGCCACCACCAGCGCC
>JASHYD010001354.1 GCA_030043175.1 Xanthobacteraceae bacterium
CGCCGTAACCGCCCCAGCCATACGCCGGAACGAGCACTATCGGGGTCCCACCACCCCAACCGTAGCCGCCCCAACCCGCGGCACCGTATCCGCCACAGCCGCCCCAGCCGCCGCCCCAGCCGCCGTAACCACCCCAGCCGCCGTAACCGACAGCGCCATACCCACCACCCCAACCGAATCCGCACGCCGAAGCCGGACTGGCCGCGGCAAATGCAATACCTGTGCTGACGGCAGCGATCGCTGCGTACTTTTTAATGTTCCACATATTTGTGTCTCCTGCGGAATTCTTCCGCTTTCGCGTTGAGTGCCTGGTTAACGTACAAACGTTTTTAATGTTCTTAGGAAGTCAGTTCTTTTTTCTTGATTGGCGTGGGCTTGCTGTGTTCCTGATGCCGGCACGAGGGGAACTGTTATTTTTCTATGCGTACGATAAACCTACAAAATCTCTGCGCCGAAACCTTCTACCTCCACACCGCTTGTCGGATCAAAAAGGGCATAAACCCAAATGAGATTACAGATGTCCTGACCGAGAAAGGTCTCTCGTTCATGTGTCGATTTTGGACATCGAACAAGACGGTCCGGAAATTCAGGATAAACTTTTCCAGCGCGTTCGACCTTCGAACAAGTAAAGCTATAGGCTGACTGCCGTGAGTTCGAGCCGGTTCACATGAACGGCTACTACGCATCGACGATGTCGAATGCTCAGGCGAGCGGAGTCCGTTGAGCTCAGTTCCGCGCGGTCGATCAAACTCGGACCAGTCTGGAGCCGAGTGATCCCCGATGATAGTTCCCATGAAGGAACTGTCCGGCAAAGACGCTTCTGACACTACTGGTTTTCCTTCAGGCCGAATGCCTCAGCACTCTTCCCCCAGATGCGCAAATTATTTCCGGAACTGCCGAGAGGCCCACCGACAAGAAAACCAGCAGTGCTTTGCCATCGCCACTGACGCCAGCTCTCATCCATCTCCTGCGGAATGGCGACCAGTCGAAATTGACCCCAGCGCATCCAGCATATCCCTTCCCGGCGTTGGCGCCGACGTCTGTGCTAGGAAGGCTAGGCATCCGCGATCATCGATCAAAATCTCGTTCCGCTTCCGCTTACGGCGACACTGGCGGGATAGCGGAACTTTATCTCGAATCACAGCGTTCGGCCCGAAGTTGTGCCTGAAGGCGGTCGCCGCCCAGGCCATCGGGCCTCGCATTCCACGAACTTTCGACCAATGCCAGGAAATGCGGGGCACTCTCGACGGATATGGGTCAGGTCGACATAGAGATAACCGACGACACTTTCACAACTCGACTACGCCCCCTCCGGGACTGGCATTGCGTTGACCTACCCCTGTCGCCAATGCTCTTGAAGGGACAGCGAAGCGCGCGTCGAGGTCATCGAACGGGCCGAGGCTAAGCCTCATCCGGCTCAAATCAAGCAGATCGTCCACAAGGCGATGATCGCCTCGTGGACGATAGGCGCCGCCGGGCGAGGAGGTCGGCATCGTCTTTGTGCAGTCGAGCCGTGGATTAGCCCGTTATCAGCTATCATCATCCGTCACGACCGACGCTACATTCAGCAATCCCGAAGGCAAAACGTTGAATTGAGTACCGCTCCGCATGGTGATTCTCGGCCCCGGAGGGTCACCAGCCGATCGGAAACGCCGGCTTCCATTTAAACCTGCTTGGCCGTAAATCCTGACGTTCTGCCCCGCCTTCAATAGACAGACACGGGCACGAGGCAGGACAATCCGAGGAAACGTCATCGTGAACGATGCTGGGATGATGAAGACCTATGCTGCACAGATCAACGGCGAAGCCGTCACGGCATTTCGTGCAATGGATGACGACGATGCCCGGGATACGGTCAGCGATGAGGATGGCGACTTGCAGCACAGCTTGAAGGAATCGTCCGGAATGGTCCGCGCGGATGGAACCCGTTGTCGGATGGAAAGTCCGGAATTATTGCGCGACCCGCAACGGAGGTCGGGGACGAGAGCTGGCGGAGAGATCGCGATGCCGAGATCGAAAGTGCCGATGCGGGTGAGCTTATCGATTCTGAGTTCGAAGACGATTTCGATTACTCCACCGTTAATATGCTTTCCGTAAAGTCGGTCGGCGACAACGAGGCTAATGCTTGACGATGCCATTTTGGAACGGGGTCGATTAGCGCAACGGCGCTCCTCCGGGCACCCTCCCCGACGGGCTCCGGCGCCAAGCTGGCGTCGGACTCAACGCGCGGCCGGTCGCGCTCACTTCGTCGACAATCGCGTCGGTGTCATCGTCGTCGCGCTTGAACGGGTCCAGATTTGTCCAGATCGCTGACATCAAACGGCCGGTCGCTGTTGGGAAAAGTCGTCCTTGAGACGAGGCATACAATTTCAAAGCGTTTGACGATCGTCCGCACTGCTGTGCTGCCTCATGCAAGGTAAGCATGCGCTTGGACACGATGGTTAGGTAAAGAACCGCAGCGTTCATCACCCGCAACTTCTTCTCTCGAAATCTCCCCCCTGCCTGAGATAGAATCGGGTTCCTTGCGGGCCCCGCTCTTTGTCTTCTAACCCGGCGCGCACCGGATGGGCGCGTCTTCAAGGGAAGAGGGAAATTTGAGTGATTCGTGCCTACTCTAGCGTATGAGCGCGCGCAATTTGAGATGACTCCGTCCTATTATGGCGAAGCAAAGTCGTTGCGACCGCCAAAGTGGCCGCGGCAGGCAGCGAGTCATGCCCCCAGCGGGCCCGGCAATCGGCAGACGGCCTCAATTGCACCATTCAGGTAGAGCACCTCGTTGATTATGAAGCTAGAGGCGTGGCTTTCCCCCTTTTTGGAGTGGCGGGTCGCTTTTTCGACCGTTGCTTAGTAACAGGCGCTCCATCAAGTCCGAGACCGCGGGTCACGAGATCGCACCAAGCTCGTAGAAATCGCTGATCGTCGACGGGAATA
>JASHYD010001355.1 GCA_030043175.1 Xanthobacteraceae bacterium
GGCAGCTTCTCGCCGGGTGTACCGTTGGAGTGCTTGGACACGGGAGATCGTCACCATCGTGGCCCCAGCCCACGCGGTTCGTAGAGCTTACCAATCCTACGCGCAAATCCAACGCCCGCCGTGGCGGCGGCGTTTCCTGAATCACCTACCCCACATCTCGTTACGCTCCCGCTGCATGGCGATGCAGGCGGGATTATTGATGGAACCTGCGTCTATCTGATCCTGCCTGCGTCCGATACCGAATGCTTCCAGGTTTTCCTGGAGACATTGGCCAAGAAATACCCCAGGCAGCTCATCCTGCTGTTCGTGGATGGTGCCGGCAACCATCAAAGCGACGAACTCGAGGTTCCTTCCAATATCATTCTACGTCTTCTGCCACCCTATTCCCCCGAGCTGAACCCTCAGGAAAATCTCTGGGACGAAATTCGGGAAAAGATCTTCAAGAACTACGCCCTCAAATCCATGGATGAGGTCTATGCAAAGCTTGATGACGCCGCACTCTACATCGAACGCAATCCGGCACTCGTCAAATCCATTACGTCGTTCCCCTACATCACAAAGTCACTCTGATTTGGATACGGTATCAGACGGTGGCAAATGGCCTTGTGCTTCACAGTCGATGACAGTCATCCTGGCATGACGATGGATGTTGAGGTGGCCGTGAAGGCTATCGTCGAACAGCCTGAAAAGGGTAATGGAGACGATCGGGTATATGGTCACCGGCGCCATTGCGAGGCCGTGATCAATGCCCTGCGCGCCGTATATCCACGTCGGTTCATCGTCATGAGGACGATCGTCGGCACCTCAAAAAGGGCGGAGGACCTGGCCAGCCGGAGATCGAGCTGGAAGCCGGCAGAGATGATGACGCTGCGCAGCACGCTCGCGAGCCTCTGCCGATCGCGAGATTGCAAGGTACGCACTTTTGACGTTGGCGCATCGACTGCAGGAGGAGACCCCAAATGGCCTGATGGCTTGCCGAGCCCGCGTCGTCGGGGCAGTGCAGGCTCACCAACGCACCCAGGCCGAGCAAGCCGGGTTCAAGATCGACAAGGTGGTCACCGATGAGGGCATCAGCGGCGTGAGCACAAGGCTCGCCGAGCGTCCCGAGGGCAAACGGTTATTCGACGTGCGGCGCAGGCGACACGCTCGTCCTTCGCTGGGTCGATCGCCTTGGGTGTAATTACACCGACGTGGTGGACACGATCCGCGAGTTCATGCGCCGCGGAGTCATCATCAAGACGGTCATCAACTGTGACCCGCCTTCGCCGAAAAGCACGGCTCGCCGAAAGCACTCGACACCCGCGACGCCGAGATCGCCCGCCTCAAGGCCGAGCTGCAGGCCTCCGCGGTCGCCGAGGCCGGCAAGACCCTGCGGGCTTTCGCGCCGCCGGCGCCGCGCAAGCGGCCGGCGACGCAGCTCACGCTGGGTATCGACGGCGGCTCGCCGTTCCCGCCCGCCAACGTCGTCGCGCTGCGGCCGACGGCCGACGGCCGACGGCATCCCCGAGTTCCTGCAGCGCAAGAAGCCGGCGGCGCCGTCAATCAAGCCTCGCGTGCGCGTGCACGCGGACGGCTCGTGGTCCTACGTCAAGCAATAAACGCCATGATCATCCAGATCACCGAAATCCATCCCCCACGCATCGGCGGCAAGGTCTCCAAGATCGTTGCCGCCGACGGCCAGCAATTCGAAATCTGGCCCGAGAAGCTGGTCGGCGTCGACGTCGGCCGGCACTCCGAGGTCGCGGCCTTCGAGCGCCAGTTCAATGGCCGCATCATCAAGTCGATCAAGAAGATCGCGCCGACCGAAAACTCTTCGGCTGAAATAAGCCAAAGGGTTTCGCAGAGCACTCCCATTCAAAAAACCTGCGATGCCTCCGGCGAGGCCGATTATGTCGGCCGCGTGCCTCGCCGCCCTGATCAGTTCCGGCAACATCGAGAAGACCCAAATCGCCACCGCAACCCAATGGTTGCGCAACGTGTGGTGGCACAGTGAAGCGTAACGCAGCCTCAACCCGAGAGAAGAAAATGGACAGGACAACGAAACTGCTCCTCGCCGCCATCGCGGTCGGGCTATTCGCCAATGCCAGCGCCAGCGTGGTGCGGCCTGCCGGCGCGCAATATAACATCGCGAGCGACATCAGCAGGATGGCCAGCGACATCAGCGCGCTCTCCTGGGACACATGTACCAACAGAAAGCTTTGCTGATGCAAGCTCTCGGCCTCGATATCGCTGCAGCGCTGAACGACGAAACCGGGTGATGTTTCTGATCGATCAGGTCGTGCCGCTCCTCATCATGAACTGACATCGCCAGTGGGTCCGCGTGACTTACGGCCTGTACCTCTGGTGGGGGATTATGCAGTAACTATTCACGGGGTGGCCGGCGCCGGCCGCCCCGTTGTTTTTATCGAAATCTTATTTTCAGTTGCCTGCCGGATGATGTCGTTCGGCGTCCCCAGATACTGAGCCTTGATGTTATCTGCCGTTGTGGTTGACGCATTTGATGCGCCTGTTGCTGTAGTCCGCGCTGCTGATGCTCTCGCCGCGGCAGCACCCGAGGACCATGCTGCGCCTGATGCTCCAGCCGGGGCGGAAAACGACGTCGCGGCTGATGTGTCTGCTGCGCCGGTCGGGTCACGTACCACCGATCAGCTCCCGCCTAATGACGTCGACGTTTTTGCGCAGACATTCGGCCGTTCGATCGCCCACGCAGCCGACTGGACATACGGCCGGCCGGCCGCACTGTACGAAGGCAGCCATGGCCTCGCTGGGCATGCGCAGCATGATGTTGGGCCGCCGCGGTTTTCGGCCGGTGCCGACAACTGGGGAGCCATCGGAGAACCCGGCGACCGTTTGCGCCCGTCGATGGCGCCGTCTCAGATGCCGCATGTGCGTCAACGAGATTGGTACAAATAAACAAAGCTGGACCAGGCCGCCACCTCGCCCAACACACGGTAACGCTCGCCCGGGTGATACCCATCGTATCCGTGATCGCGGTGGCGTCGGCGAGGCCGGTGACCTGCATCATGGCACCCGTCAACGGGTGCCATGAACGTAACCGCGAATTGGGGCACATGAGCAAGCATGTCGCCATCGTAGGCGCTCGCCGCCGTACTGACCAGGAAACGGTCGATCGCCTCGTCGCCGATCTTCCAGCCGATGTCGTGATCGTGTCAGGCGGAGCGAAAGGCCCCGACACATAGGCCGAGGAGGCTGACGCAAGCGCGGGCTCGCGACCAAAATATTTCGCCCCGACCTCGCTGGGGTCGCCCACCTGCGGGCGATCCCACCTTCACGTCCGCGCCTTCCGCGCTCAGCGAATTGCCGCTTCTGTGACGACCGCGACGCCCAGCGCGATAATCGAAACGATCTCGATGAAAGGCCGCACGCGGCTGAGCCCAATCCAGCGTATGGCTTGCTGGCGCTGGTCTTCGGTCAGATCGCCCATTTTTTCAAACCGGAGCGCCCTTGGGATGAAATAAGCGAACGACCATGCGCGAGCGACAAGATGGGCGGCCAGTGCCAGGGCCGTCCACGATCGCATCGCGGGATGGGACCAGGTCAGCCATACGCTGGCGAGCAAGGCCAACTCGTAGGGCGGATGCGCCAGACCCCAGAAGAGCCCTCGATTAAGTCCGCCGCGTGCTGGCTGGATAATGGCGGGGTTCCGGGGCCAGACCCCATCGACGAGGAGCGTTTCGTAAATCCCGCCGCCCAGCACGATTGCGCCCAGCGGGACGATCAGGGTGAAATTGGCGCTCATCAGGGTTTCGATCCATTGGGAATTGCGCTTACAATACACTATTGAATAGAGTTTACTATGGTCAATATCACCCCTCGGCCATCGCGCGTCTACCGGTCAGCGATTCGCCGCAAGCAAGCCGAGCAGACCCGGACTCGGATCATTACGGCCTCAGGGTGGTTGTTCGCCCGCCGCGGCTACGCTGAAACGACGATCCAGGCGGTCGCAGACCGCGCCGGGGTATCACCGCAAACCGTCTATGCGACGTTCGGCTCGAAGGCGGCCATACTCGCCGCGCTCCTCGAGAGCCTGGTTGCACCGGTCCGACGGGACGAAGCTGCTGTCGACGTCACGACTGCAGAAGACCGGCTGCGGCGATGCGCGCGGATGGCGCGTCGGATTTACGACGCCATTCGCGACGTCCTGAACATCGCCGATAATCTGGCGGGCGAGCTTGCTGAAGCCGTACAGGCGCGCGAAGAAGCCCGGTTCGCGTCCGTGGCGGGCGTCATAAAGTCACTATCAGCTGCGGGGCGACTTGGGCGATATCCGGATATAACTGTGGCGCACGACCTGCTCTGGAGCTTGACCGGGCACGAATTATACCGCCGCCTGGTGGTCGAGCGCGGATGGAGCCCAGACCGCTACGAGGTGGAACTCGGCGACCTCCTCATCCGCTCGCTGCTCACGTAGAGACCGGTTCGAATCGCGGGCAATTGACGGAGCAGATTTTCTCAGCACCGAGCCCTTCGGCGAGGCCCAACGCCGCATCCGCATGGCTTGTCGCGGGACGAGTTCGGCCGGTTCAACCTCTAGGTGCTGGGGTCGCTCGCTGGGTGCCGGGCGATCGCTGTCATGTAGGCTGCGGTGGCCATGTGGAGGTTGGCGCGCCGACCGAGCACCTCGGCATCGCGCCCGTCTTCCATTACGACTTTGTATTCGAGGGACTCAGGCTCCATGGCTCCATCGTAGGCAGTGTGGGGGCATGGGAAGAGCGCAGGGGGGCGCCGCTGCGCCATCTTCGATCGCCAACTCATTCGTTAGGGATGCATTGAAGCTGGCGCACAATGTCGGCGGTTATGACATTCCATCACATTCCGGCAGTACCCGGCGCGCCAGAGCGATAGCGCGGATTGTGCTAAATGTCGCAAGACAATGGCATGGTGGAACGACACTATGGTCCCGTCATTCATCCTCAAAGAAGCGCACGGACGGCTCGGATATCTAATTATAAGCACCCAGAACGACTTCGCGACCCCCGCCCATCATTGGGCGCGACGGGAACTCGGTAGACTGACGACGGATTGGCATACGGATGCCCAACACCGTAGGGCCGCAGGAGCTGGGGCGTGTACTTGGCCCGGTCTCACCACGGCTAAACCACTCCGCGCCTGGTGGGGCGCATCACGATGCGCAAGTTCGCGACAAGGCTAGCTTCAGTCTATATCGATCTCCCCGGGCTGCGGCCAGAAACGGTCGGCGCCTACGGCCTCGCTGTAGCGTCCGTCGGGGTCGCCATGGTGCTGCGGCTTGCTGTCGACCCATATGTCTGTCGCGGGCGCCCAGTTCGTTACGTTCTGGCCGGCGGTTATCGTGACAACGGTGACCAGCGGGGTCGGTGCGGGCTGTTTTTGCGCCGTGCTCAGCACCGCTGCGGTCGATTTCTTCGTCCTATCGCCCCGCTGGTCTCTCAACGTCGAAGACCCAGCTAATTTGGCGAACCTGCTGCTGTTTGGTCCATTGGCATTTTGCTCAGTGATCATCATTGGCTGGATGCGCATTGCTATCGCGAGCACTCATGGCCGAGGCTGATGCCATGCTCCCCGACTGGCTATGGCCCGCGTATCGATAGGAGCTAGAACGTTCGTAGCGCGTCTATCGCGCCGGGCCTTTCATTGTTGTGCGCGATGCTATCCGCTATGCGCGGTGCGTCGGTTCCGCTTCCATGTCGGGAACTCGGCTCACGCCTCAAAGGTTAGATTCATGCGCGAGGTTCAAACCCTCGGCGTGCCCGGCGCCTCGGCCTTCCAGCCCCCCAGCCCGGCCTTGGCGCACAAATGCCCCACGCCTCGCCCCGCCAAAAGAAAAGGCCGGCTTTGGCCGGCCAAGGTCGATGCTCTTCAAGAGTCGTCAACGCTACGCCGTCCGTGCGTGACAAGCAATCCGCATCAAGGCACCGACCTTCGTCAGGCAGAACACCATTCCGGGCACCGCTACGAGGCTTGACGGCCGCGGCGAGCATATCGTTGCCGGGTATCGGGCCGACTATCGCTATGCCCCGTCGCTATCCATCGAAACCGTGAGTCGATAGCCGGGCCGCAATGTTCGTAATCGCGACAGCAACATGATCGCGCACTTGATCGCCGCTTCGCCGCTTAGTGCCGTGTCACTATCGACTTCGTTGCCGTGTTCGTCGCGTAACGTCAGTAGCAGCGGCACCCGCTCATCGCGCTGAACTAATCGAAGGAACCTCGGCATGGCGCATCTACACAACCGAAACGACGCCGCACAAGGCGTCGATTCCGGTGTGGTTAACGGAGCGTCTCAGCGTCGCGCCGGTACAAAACGCCGCCGCTTCCGATAGGCGGCGACCGGAAAAGGTGCGGTGTCTCGCAAACAGTCAGGTCATATCTTGCGCTGCCAGTCCTCTTCGCGACGCCGGAGAGGCGCTCAAGGAAAGGACCCGCGAGCGCGTGCCGCTCGACTGGGCCGCGACCCAGAACAACCTCGTCGTTGCGCTATGGAGTCTCGGGGAGCGCGAGAGCGGGACGGCGCGGCTGGATGATGCGGTCGCCGCCTGTCGCGAGGCACTCAAGGAATACGAGGCTCGTCTACCGGAGGCCTGGCCGAATCCGCGATGTGATTGCGGGGCGCTCCTGCGCGACTACGCCCTCTTTATGCGGCGTTGCTTCGCCGCCGCTAACGCCGCCGCCATGAAACGTGATGAGCTCCTGGACTGCTGCTATGCGAAAGCCGCTTCCACAACCGGTCATCGGTTTCCTGACCGATATAGGCAAACTCGAGTCCAACGTAAGCGGCCACGCCATCTTGATACATATTCGGCATAAGCCCCCCGGCACTCAATGGACGAAAAAGTCACGCCACAGGCGAAATTTTGCAAGGTGCTCCGGGTCTTTGAATGAGAACGCCGCCCGACCCCGGTGGCTGAGAGCCAGTTGCGCTCCCGCCTGAGTTTGAGGAGCGTGTCATGCAAACAATCCTCACCTATAACGTCGACCGTTCCCAAGTTCTCAGGGAGGAAACGCGAATGTCACAAGCTTGTCTGGACCTATTGGGAATTGAACGGCGAGAGCGTAGACCGCGACGATCAGCAGCACGGCGACGAGGGCGACAGATGCGATGATCCCGAGGTCGTATGATTTTGACGATTGATTTTCCTTGCGGAGATTCATGTTGGCCTCCATTCAAATTCTTTCATTTGTAGGGAGGCCTGAATGATGGTCGGGCAGACGCCCGGCGTATGTGAAGGCGTTCACGTTCGGAGTCGTTTTTGAATTAGCTCCCGTGGCTGCTATCCGGCCACCTGCGCTATGTCGATTTCGCCGGGGGCCCTTTTGGACGCGAAAGGCGTGCTGGTCCCGTTGGGCGTGCAGCGGGGCAAAGGCCCGGCGGCCGCAGTCCCCAGCGATGATCGCCGCGCCGGCTGCGCAAATGAAGACGGCACCTACATCTCAACAACTTCCCAGTGGGTCGGATGTCGGCCGCGCGCTGAATGCCGCAAATGTGGAACGAAAGGTGGATTCAACGTCGACAGGGTACACCTTGAAGGTGTGCTTTGGCGAGTATCAAGCAGCTTGGGTTCCGTGACTTCGTCTACCCCTGGTCGCGCGGTACCAACCCTACGATGCTGGAGATACCTATTGTGACAACATTGCTCATCTGGCGCCTCTCCTCTTACCATGGTCTCTCTCTGCGTTGCCATTCCTCTTTTGTTCTCTAGCTCTTGTGTCCAGCAAAAGAAAAAGGGCCCGCGAGCGCCAGAGCAAAAATGCCGCTGGGACCGATGATGTCGCGGATGCGCTGGCCGCTTGCGGTAGCGCCGAGCAGCATCAGCCAGGATAAGCTGGCAGCGATCGACACGTAGGGGTGGTCGCCACCCTGGCCGCGGCCGTGCCCTCTGGCGACGGAGATATGGCCTTGCATGGATCAGTCATTGGGCTGTTTACTAAGCGGCTGCAGGTTGTTGCAGATGGCTTGAAATCATTTGCTTTCGTTCGTTCACAGGTACCACCGACGGGGGACGCCATGAGGGCATCGATAAGCGTCGCACTCGCTACCACCGTGATTGCTTTGGTCGGCGAGAGCATCCGTCGGATTGATGGCGGCACCCCAGAGCGCACGCCGCTGCTGGTCATCGAGCGCCCAAAATGCCTGCAGCGCAGACGTATTCGCGAAGTGCTGCCACAGCTGGGGTTCCAGCAGAATCCGCACCAGGGCGCTGCGCGCGATGTATTCCATCATCTCGAGCTTTTTCACCAGTTCGAGCCGCGCGGTGCGGTCGAAAACCTCAAGATGCTTGTTCTCGTGT
>JASHYD010001356.1 GCA_030043175.1 Xanthobacteraceae bacterium
CAATCTTGCAACACAGACCGTCTATTTTTCACCGACGGTGATAAATAGCGGCGTATGAGATTGACGTAACATTTCATGTGTTTCTAACATTGCCCTGAGTGTTCCGATAACATGGGATGGAACACATCGTTCTATTTGCGAGCTGCAACTACTCAACACCCTTGCAGCGGGAGCTTCGAAACTCCCAGCAAGCAACCGAAGCCGTGACTGTGAGCTGAGCTTTGTAAGGGTACGCGATTCGCTTGTGGGGGCGTTGGCACCAAAAGCCAAAATCGGGGGGGCTGCCTGATGTTCTTTTCGGGTAAGTGGGTGCTGTTTGACGGGCGCCGATCGCAATTGCTTGGTTCGGCCATGATGGTGGCACTTCTGCTTTCCCCCTGCGGTGAGGCGGAGGCGCAGGATCAGCCCACTCCCGCTCAGCCGTCCAGCCAAGCACCACCGAATCCGAACCTCCCTCCAGTGACGGTCGTCAAGCCGGTTAAGCGCCAATCGGGAGGAAAGCCGGGGGGAGCAGGCACAACCGCCGCACGGACCGGACCCCGGACGCCGAGGGAGCTGACCCAGCAGCCGCCACAACCGGCACCACCCTCAACGCAAGCTGGGACAGCGCAGGTCGCGCCGGGCACCCCCGGCCCGAACTTGAATGCGATCGCCACAAGCTCTACGCGATTGGACCTTCCGCTACGCGAAACGCCGGCGACGGTCGAAGTCGTCGATCAACAGACGATGCAAGATCAGGGCTATCGGACCACCAGCGAGATCGCTAAAGGCGCGGTCGGCGTGCTGAACGTCGACTCGTCGGGTGCACCGGCCAACTATTCGATGCGCGGCTTCACCTATGGGTCAGTGAACGTCCTGTACAACGGATTATCCATCGGTCTCGCAAGCGATACGGCGCGCTGGTTGGACCTCGACAATCTCCAACAGGTTGAGTTCCTTAAAGGTCCCTCGGCGCTGATGTCCGGACTCAATGCGATCGGCGGTTCCGTCAACCTGGTCAACAAACAGCCAACCACGGGGCCGATTCAGAACGAGTTGGACCTCTCGTTGGATTCATACGGTTCATACCGCACGCATTATGGCTCCGGTGGTAGCACGACTCTACCAGGCCTCGATTATCGCATCGATGTAACTGAGTCCAAGCTCAACAGTTTCATCGATGGCGCTTGGCGCGGTCTGCAGGATTTCTCCGTGCAACTGAATTATCACCCGAACAGTACGTTCATGACGTTCGTGGCTATCGATTACAAGGACGACTACGGCCATGCCTACTGGGGCACCCCGATGGTTCCGACGTCGTTCGCCGGCCGCTACTCGGTCGGCGGCGTGGTTTCGGGCACCGCGGTGAACACATTCAACGGTTCGATCATCGGGCCGGTGACGATCGACTCGCGCACGCTGACCACGAATTACAACGTCGGCGACAATTCCACTGGCGCCGAGGAACTGTGGTTACGTAACGGATATGAGTGGACGCTTGACAACGGGGTAACGGTCAAAGACCAAGTCTATTACTATACGGCGCAGGAAAAATGGCGCGATAGCGAGACCTATGCGTTCAACTCCAGCACCGATATGATCGACCGCGATCGGTACGCTACTAACAATTTTCTGCATGTTGTGTACGGCAACAATGCTGATTTCCTGTGGGATTCGCACCCCTTCGGCATGGACAATCGCTTTGCGGCTCAGCTCCAGGCGAGCAGAAACCTGTTCTACTACAACTATGATGCCAATCCCAATAATTATCCTGACGACTCGGTGTCGGTGATCAATCCAACGCCCGGAGTTTACGGCCCGCAATTTCTAGATATCAATCATACGACGCTCGACGACGTTGCCGTTGCGTTCGAAGACCGTGTGAAGCTAACACCGGCGTTCGCGTTAATTGGGGGCGCTCGCGTTGACGAGTACACGTTGGAGGGTCAGCAAATCAACTTCGATGGCACAATTCCCTTCCAGCCGTTCAGCCAAACATGGCGGCCTGTCTCCTATCGCGCGGCCTACACCTACGAACCGATCCGCGACTTGACGCTCTACAGCATGTACGCCACGTCGTATAATCCGGCCGGCGCCAGCATCTTCTCTGCAAACCCGGCGACATGCTGCCTAGCCTTGACAAGCGCCGAGATTTACGAGACCGGCGTCAAGCAACGCTTGTGGGACGAGAAGGCGGAGTGGACTTTCGCCGCCTACGACATCACCCGGCGCAATGTTGCCGTCCAGGTGGGGCCAACGACGTACGAACTTGCCGGCGAAGTGGCCACCGAAGGCTACGAATTGTCCGGGGCAGTGCGTCCGATCGAAGGCTTGAAGTTCTGGGGCAATGCGGCCTGGACGCACACTCGTTACGACAGTTTCGGATCGTGGACGGGCAATACGCCGTCGAATGTCGCTCCGCTCATCTTCAATGCCGGCGCGTCCTATCGTTTCGATCACTGGCGCTGGCCGGTCGAGTTCGGAGGATCAGTGCGCCACGTCGGAAACCGCTTTGTGTACGAGGACGACGCGACGACGATGAACGCCTTTACAACGGCGGACGTCTATGCGTTCGTGGATATTCCCGGCAGGGATTTTGGACGGCCGGAACTCAACAGCATGCGTCTGACGTTCCGCGTGCGCAATCTGACCAACCGCACCTACGCCGCATTTTCCGACCCAGGCTATCCGGACACGATTTATCTCGGCGAACCGCGCACTTATGAGGTTGCCGCCCACTTCAAGTGGTGAAACCATCCCGCATTGATGTGCGCGCAATAGACCGCCGAGGGACAGAGTTGTAGCTTTGAGGTTGCAACTCGGTAGTTGGCCGAACGACCGTTTTGGTCACTTTCAGACCAAGTCGGAGGCTTTGTCCTTGCGCCTCTATTAGGCTCATCCTCCTGCAAGAGCTGTGATTCGAATCTATGTACTATCACAACGAGTGTTTCCCTCGCGACAGGCCGCTTTCACATGAATTGATTTCATGGAATCAAGAAACGCTGTACTAGCTACTTTCCGGCGCAAAATTAGCAGCACCAATTCCGCAATTTCAAGGGCCCGGGCGCCGAGCAGCTGCACGACCGTACGGATTCATCCACGATCCGCCTGAGTCAACCACGGCGAGTCTTTGAAAATAATTTCTTGTAATTATATGTCTCGATATTACTGCTATATTTTTTACCTGTTAAAACGGATACATATCATGAACTTAATAATACCATTACGAGTCAATTAA
>JASHYD010001357.1 GCA_030043175.1 Xanthobacteraceae bacterium
CGGTTGGCCCGTGCGACGCGCTTCCCTGATCGGTTGGATGAGTTTGCGCTTGATCTCTCCAATAGGCGCATCACCAGCCTCGAGCCGCTCAAGGGCCTGACCAGCCTGTCGTAATGAGGTGATCGAGACTGGTTAAGGGCTTCAGGCAGGTCCCGGCCTGAGAGAGATATGGCCTCGCCAGCCCCGGGGCCCGCTTCGGGCATTGCGGGTCCCACCCCCTGGCCCTCGACCTTCGCTCTGGGACCCGGAGGTCTCGGGTGGGGCGAGGAGCCCCACGCGCGCGCGAGATGGCCGCTCCCCGCATCCGATTACCATTCTGTGACTTGCCCGGCTGAGCAAAAATCATCATGTTGGCAGCGAGCAATCAAGCTCAGAGACGAAAGCCCTACCAGGTGATGACTAAGACCCAGCAAGCCAAGCCCAACGTCGATGCACTGGCAATCCCTGCCCAATTCGATAGGACAGGCAAGGCCAAAGGGAATGGCCAGGTCTTGGCAGCACCGGCTGATGGGTACCCGGCATGAAGCCGAGAGCATCTCCGCTCGCGCTCACGCGTCGAGCCTCATAGCTGCAGTGCCACCCCCGACCTTTAGAAGCTAGCGGCCCTTTCAGATCAGGTACGTTGCGCCGCTTCGGCGCCGGAACTTACCTTGATATCGATGTCCTTGGTATCGCGTAGCAGCAGCCCGCCGATTACGGTGGTCATGGCGGCGACCACGATCGGGTACCACAGTCCGTTGTAGATATTTCCAGTGGCAGCCACGACAGCCGTGGCGAGCAAGGGCAGCATGCCACCGAAGAAGCCAGCGCCGATGTGATACGGCAGCGACATTGACGTGTAGCGAATCCTGGTCGGGAACAATTCCACCAGGAATGCCGCAACTGGACCGTACACCATGGCGCCGTAGATGACCATGATGATCAGGATCAATTCGGCCATGAGCCAATTGATCTTGCCGGTATCGGCAGCCTTCGGCGTAACCTTGCCGTCCTTGTCCCGCTGTAGGTTGGGGTACCCGGCATCGAGAAATGCCGTGTTCCATTTACCGGCATCAAAGCCTTCAACGGTAGTTGATCCTATTGTCAAGTTCACCTTGTTACCAGAATTGAGCACGTTTTCAGTCTTGAACGACACGCCGAGCTTGGTGACCAAGTCCTGTGCACGGTCGCAGTTCGAGAACTGGGTGAAGGCCGTTACGAAAACATGCAGCTCGCAGGTTGAACCGTCGGCAGTGACGGTCACCAGATTGCGTTCCGAGAACGCTTCGAGGTCCGGGTTGGCGTAGTGCGTCAGTGCTGCAAACAGTTGGAAGTATGTTAGCGCCGCGACCAGACAGCCGGCGAGGATGATCTTGAGCCGACCAATGCGATCGGACAGCCAGCCAAAAACGACGAACAAAGGCGTGCCGACGATCAGTGAGGCTAGTACCAACAGATATGCCGGCAAATAGCCAATTTTCAGTGTGATGGTCAGGAAGAACAACGCATAGAATTGGCCTGTGTACCACACCACGCCCATGCCGGCGGTGGCGCCCAGTAGCGCCAGCAGCACATATTTGTTGTTTGGATAGTGGATGAAGCTCTCGGTGAGCGGTGCTTTTGAGCCTTTCCCCTCTTCCTTCATTTCTTGGAAGATCGGCGACTCATTTAGCTTGAGCCGGATATAGACCGAAAACAACAGCAGGACGACAGATACAATGAACGGAATTCGCCAGCCCCACTCCGAAAAGGCCTTGGGCTCCATCAACTCGCGGCAAGCGATTATGATAATTAGAGCAAGCGCCAATCCGACCGTCGCGGTGGTTTGAATCCAGCTTGTCGCGTAGCCGCGCTCGGTTGGGTGCGCATGCTCGGCCACGTAGGTCGCAGCGCCGCCATATTCACCCCCGACTGCAAGACCCTGAAGAAGGCGTAACGTGACGAGTAGTATCGGCGCAAGCCATCCGATGTTCACGTAGGTGGGCAGCAGACCGACAAGAAAGGTGGATGCGCCCATTACCACAATGGTGATGAGGAAGGTGTATTTACGGCCGACCAGGTCGCCGATCCGCCCGAAGAACAGCGCGCCGAATGGACGTACCAAAAACCCGGCCGCGTAGGTTGCGAACGCGGAGAGCAGCGCCGCCGTGTCGTTGCCGGGTGGAAAGAACAGCGAGGCGAAAAACGGCGCGAGAACGGCATAAAGGTAGAAATCATACCACTCAAATACAGTACCGATCGAAGAGGCGAAAACGACGAGCTTTTCGTCGTTCGTCATGCTGGCGCCGCGCGCTGAAACATTCGAAATTCGATCGATCGCGGTCATGATACTTACCCCCAACGTTGTTGCCTCAAACGACCCGCGCAGTAGTAGTACATCCTCAGTGTCGACCCTGACCCTGGATGTGCGGCTAGCGGGCGCGTTGCCGCTTTACTAACAGGCCCGCAATGGAGAGTTAGGCGTCAAGCTTCTGGCGAAGCTGCTGTCTCACAATGACCCTTTGTATCTTTCCTGATGGTGTTTTTGGCAGGCTATCTACATAGTACACGTGTCGCGGGTACGCATGAGAGGCGTAACGCGATCTAACCCAAGTCTGGAGTTCGTCAGTTAGCGCCGCGCAGCCAAGTCGGCCCTTGCGCAGCACTACTACGGCCTCAAGGACTTCGCCACGAATGGCGTCTGGAACGCCAACTACCGCGCATTCGCTGACTGCAGGATGGGTCGCGATAACCGACTCGACCTCAAACGGCCCGATCCTGTATCCCGCCATGATGATGATGTCATCGTCACGCGCAGAGAAATAGTAGTAGCCTTCGTCATCGACTCGGGCGACGTCGCCGGTAATGTACCAGCGGCCATCCGCAGAAAACTTTTCCGCACTTTTTGCTACATCATCCACGTAGCCCTCAAACCAGGCGAGAGGACTTTGAGCAATGTCGATCGCGACGCGGCCAATCTCTCCTGTCGGTGCAAGCTCATCTCGGTCGTGCTTCAAAATGACTGCGGCCCATCCGGGCATAGGGTGGCCCATGGAGCCAGGCCGGAGGGATCTGTGCAAGGCGGGGTGGTGGTGATTGTTGATGAGCATCCCAGCTTCCGTCTGACCGTAGTGGTCGTGAACCTCAACTCCCAACGCGACTACCGACCATTCGTTGATCTCGGGCGTCAGCGGCTCGCCAGCACTCGATGCGTTACGGAGTTTGAGGGCGCCGGGCGGACTCAGTCCGGAGGCTCGTAGAGAGCGATACACCGTCGGAGCAGCGGCGAAATTCGTCACCGCATACTGGGAAAGCACCGCCAGGGTAGTTTCGCTTGAAAAGCCGCCCTCTAAGAGGATGCCCATAACACCCGTCGTCAGCGCGGTAAGTATTCCAAAATACAATCCGTAAGCCCATCCTGGATCGGCGGCGTTCCAAAAGATATCATCGGCGCGAAGATTGAATGCAAACTCGCCGTAAAGTTGAAAGCCGGCCGCTGCTTTCAATGGAACAACGACGCCCTTAGGGCGTCCGGTGGTCCCAGAGGTGTAGATTTCAATGATTGGCGCGTCACCGCCAAGAGCCGCCGCCTGGAATCCAGGTTGATGGGCCGCCAACAGTTCTGCGAAATTGATCGCATTCGGCATCATGTCGTGGCCAGTTGCGGTCGTGATTACGCGCCACGGCGCACTTGCCGGAATCGTGTCGCTCGGCGCAAGTTTGGACTGCTGCGTGCGGTCGCAAAAGACAATCTTCGCGCCGCTCCTGGTTAGGCGTTCCGCGATGGCAGGAACGGCAAAGGCAGTGAAAAGGGGTACGTGAACGGCACCCAATCTCCATATCGCCATGATAGCAATCACATAATCAGGACTCTTCCCCATGAGGGTCGCGACTCGGTCGCCGCTTCGGATCCCCGCTGCAGACAGAGCTGTCGCAAGGCGCTCAGATTGCTCACGCAAATCCCCGTATGTCAGATCGGTAGCAGACAGCTGCTGGGAGACGGCACGGTAGGCAACCTTCTGCGGGTCATGTCGATCGCATAGCAGATAGGCCGCCCGCGCTTGAGAATCTTGAAATAGGGCAGCGACTTCTCGGACCCTTGAGGCCAGGGCTTCGCAGGATTGCTCGGTCATTGCTGTTAATCCCCAAAAGCCCAGACCGGAAGTCGCGGCTGAAACAACTTGTCGGTCTTGACCAATGTTGACTATCTCGAAATTGCCCACGCTCTCTTTGCTTTATTGCAATCGATCGGTTGATGAGTGTTCCAATCCCCGACGATTGTTCTCCCAGGCTAAGTTGTGGCTGTGCCTATCGGAATTGCCTCAAAACCGGCAGCGTTAAATGAATTGGATTTGTCGTTGTGGCCCACGGCCCCTGCCACCAATTCCAGTTGATTCGTCCGATTGCGCCCAAACAGGCCCGCTAGCGCACAAATTAAATTAGGACAACAGCACGCGCTCTCGTGTGGATTTACTACAACAACGCGAAGTGTATAGCCAGGACCGAAATGGATCAAGACAATCTAGCGCGTTCAGCGAAGTATTTTCAGCTTGGAAAACTGATAGGCCACCATGGTGATGGACTTTTGTGCTCAGCTCTCGCGTGTGTCTGCCTCATCCCCGGTAGGCAGTCTATGTTCGACTGTCAGACAGAATTGGGATAGCGTTCGCCACGACGAAAAGAGTCATTCCAATCGGAGACGTAGGACCGAAAGAAGGAGGTCGGTCGGAGGCCTGCCCGCTGACAGCGTCCTTGCCGCCCTGTAAACTGACAAGGACTTCGGCACGTCCCGCTACATGGCAGCTATTCGCAGTCTAGCTGATCGCGCGTGTCAGAGGAATGGGTGGCCCAGGGCCTATCGTTTAGAAATCAGTGGGGCGGTTCTCTGGGGTCATCTTCGTCCGCCAGGAGCAATCACCGCCGACAGCAGGGAGTTCATGCGTCGCGGAGTCATCGTCAAGACGTTCAGCAACGACGTTCGATGGCTCGACCACGGACCCCGTGCAGCAGGCTGTCCGCGATGCATTGATTGCATTTATGGCCGTGTCAGCGCAGGCACAGGCCGAGGCAACCGAGTCGGCCCAACGGGCCGGCATCGACCGCAGCCGGATGGTGAAGCCCAGCGCTGACCTGGAGCGCACGCCGTCCTATGTTCGCGCGCATCAGGCTTGCTATGCCAGCCCGCCGAGCCTCACGCGAGCGAACATAGATAAGCCTCCAAATCCGATGATAGTCTTGCAACGTGCGGAGTTAATGGCCGTTTGTTGGGCGGGGGCGTCGTGGGATATGTACCGGGATTATATGAGAGGTAAGGACAAGTAGCCATGGCTAGGTATAAGGCAACGGTCATCTTTGACGTACATGAAGATGAGAATAGAGGAAGACGTGACCAACTCGCGAAGAAGTTCCTGGAAAAGAAGAGAGGAAAGGCTACTATATGGCCTACTCTCAAACAAATGCATGAGCTAAACGCTTTGACGCATGATCCTCTGAAAAGCGATTTTGTATCCGAGGTATCAGAGAGAATGAACAATAAGAAAAACAAATATAGAACCACATATGAGATAGTCTCATTTGAGGCTCTACAAGAGGAATAGAGTAGCTGTTAAGAGGTTAGCCTGCCGGCGCGCCAACAAGATAGCGATTATGGTGTTCTGAGGCGACCTTAGATAAGCCTTAACTACGACCTCCGCGGCGAATCGGCCTCCCTAACATCCTATGCGACTATACCGCTATCACTGGCCTGAAAGGGGGGCTTCTTGGCACATTCCGGAGGTCGGAGATGTCCTGTATTGGTATTGATCCAGGAGCGTCCAGGTTCGCGCTTGAATGATGCATTACATATGACGGATGATTTCCGCCCGGTATGATGCTTGCGAGCGGGCGCTTCGAGCCAAACGGAGGCACTGCGACTCTATCGATCCAGCGCGACGATGGACTATTCTGCTCCCGTTCCGAGCCCCTCCGACCAGACGCCGACTTGTCCAAGGGCGCCGCGCTTGCGCGCGCCTGGGGCTTAATCCAGTTGGCGAATCGGCTTGCCGAGAAGGCCACGGGGATCTGACCTGCCTCGATGCAGGA
>JASHYD010001358.1 GCA_030043175.1 Xanthobacteraceae bacterium
GGCCTCCGGGCCGCCGGGGCCACGCACCACGCCGCCGATATCATCGTTGTCGATCGCAACTGCGGGCGCCTGGGCTTGCGCCATGCCGGGCGCTGGCAGGCCCAGCAACGCGGCAACGCCGATCGCGGCCGCGGTACCTAGATGGAACTGTTTAATTCTTTGCATTTCTTGGGCTCCTCTTAAGCTTGTTGCGGTTCTCGACCGGCCCCGCCGCAGAAATGCCTATCGGCGAGGGTGTGGGTGCGAGATTGCCACGCATTCGCAACGCAATCCATAGCTCTGGGGCGCTTGACGATGGCAAGCACCGGCCGGACGCGGTGGCCCCATACCGGGCTACGGCACCTTTGCCTGCACCCATTCCGTGACCAGTGCCTTGCGGTCGAGCTTGCCGCGCTCGCTCTTGGGCAAGGCTTGGCGCAGAACGATTTGCTTTGGCGCTTTGAAGCGAGGGAGTTGCGCCACGCAATGGCGCATCAGCTCGTCGACAACGAAGGGTTCGCCCGGACGCAGGGTCACGTAGCTGACGACTTCTTCGCCCCACACTGCATCCGGAACGCCGACCGTCGCGGCTTCGGCGATTTCGGTGCGCTGCATCAACACGCTGTCGATCTCGGCGGGCGAGATATTGACGCCGCCACGGATGATGAGGTCCTTCTCGCGCCCGGTGAGGTGGAGGAAACCGTCGGCATCGAGGAAGCCGATGTCGCCAGTTCGCATCCGGCCGCGACTGTTCACCCGCACCGCTCCGTCGTCATCGATATAGCGGTAGTCATTGTCTTGCCACGCGCCAACTTCGATCTCGCCGATTTCACCGGGCGGAAGTTTGCGACCTGTCCCATCCACGATCGCCAGCCGCTGGTAGGCGAGCGGCCGACCGACGGTGCCGAAGCGCCGGTCGCGGCCCGGATTGACGGAGATCCAGGCGGTCTCGCTGCTGCCATAGCATTGCGCCACCGGGATGCCGAAACGATCCTCAAAGCGGCGCCACTCGCGCTCCGACAGCGGCGCCGAACTCGATGTCACAAAACGCAGCGCCGGCACATCGGCAGCACAGATCGTGTGACCGGCGCCGAGCAGCATATTGATCGTGGTCGGATTGCCGGCCGCGATCGTGACGGCGTGGCGGCGAATATCGTCAAAGAATCGCGTTGCGGAGAATTTGTTGCGCATCACCAGCGTGGCAGCGCGCGATAGCGCCCCCAGCACACCGAACAGCTGCGCCGATGCCCAGTTGAAGGAGCGGAAGTCGTAGATGCGATCGGCGGCCGATATGTCAAAAGCGTCGGCCATCGGCGTGATATTGCCGATCTGCTCGCGGTAGCTCAACACAACGCCTTTAGGACGATCGGTGGTACCGGAGGTGAAGAAGATGACGCCGTCGTGGCCTGCGGTCGTTTGCGCAAGATGGGCGCCGCTCGGATCGCAACCTGCCACTGCCGCGAACCATGTGCCGGCGTCGGGCGCGTCCCAGCGGCCGAGCGGAAGGCAAGGTGCCAAAGGCCCCCGGCCGGCGGGTGCGGCAGCCACGCCAAGGCCCTGCAAACTTGTCGGGGAGGGTTGGGGTGGGGTGTCGGGCGCGTGCGCCGCCGCTGGGTCCGACCGCTCGACCCCGATCCCAATTCCCTCGCCACAAGTGAGAGACGGGGAGTCCGCGGCGCCATCACGTCGTAAGGCAGCCTCTATTAGGCGCGGCGCGCCGCTCGAAGTGTTGTCGTGCGCCTGAGCGACCGCATGCACCAGCTCGTCGTCGCAAAGCGAAAGCCGCGGTCTGAGCTGCGCCAGGACACGCCCAAGGTGACGCCAGTTCATCTCCACATGAACCGTGCAGATGGTGGCGCCGTACGCCATGACGCCCACGTAGCAGGCCACATGCTCGATAGAATTGCCGGCGACCAGCGCCACGCGGTCGTTGACCGCGATCCCGGCGCGGTTGAGGAAGCTTCCGATGCGGCGCACCAAGCGGGCGAATTCCGCAAATGTGATGATGCGGCCTTGTTCGACCGACACCACATAAGGCTTGTCGGGATGAAGCCGCGCCGCGCGGTCGATCCACTCTCTGATGAGACCCGGGCCGGCGTCAGGTGTCGGAAGATCGCGCATCTTTCTCTGCCACCGCGGCGGACCATATGCGCCGGCGGCGCTCGCGACAAGCGAGCTTGTGAAACAATTCGAACCTCATCCTGAGGCGGCCATGTTTCGAGACGGCCTCCCACGCCCTGCCTATCTTCTTGCCGGGGAGGCGGAATGTCGAGGGGAAGGCCCCTCAGGTGCTGCCGCGCGCTAGATGGTGGGCCACGACAGAGCTTTCGGTCCGGGTTATGATCCCCGAAACTCCACGGAGGATTCCATGAGCGATGGTCCGGATCACACCAGGCGCTGGCTCATCAATGCGAGCGGCGCGGCGATTTTGTCGAACGCGCTTGCGAGCGGGTCATCCCATGCGCAGGTGGCCGCTGCCCCTGGCGTGAAGGCCGCGGCGGCGGCCGAGGAATCCGCCGCGGAGGAGCCGATCTCGCCCATCACGACCACGCTTTGCAAATACGTGGCCGAGACCCTCGACCGCGAGATGCCGCCCGAGGTCGTCGCCAAGACCAAGCTGCACACGCTCGACACCATCGCGGCGATGGTGTCAGGGTCACGGCTCAAGGCCGGCGCCATGGCGGCGCGCTATGTGGACGGCCTCGGCGGCAAACCCCAGGCGACCGTGGTCGGAACCGGCATCCTGACCTCAACGGTCAATGCGGCGCTTGCCAACGGCATGGCGGCCCATGGCGACGAGACCGACGATTCCCACCTGCGCGGCCGCTTCCATCCGGGCTGCGGGATTGTGCCGGCGGCGCTCGCCACTGCGGAGCTTGCCGGCCGCAGCGGCAATGACCTGTTGTGCGCCGTTGCGCTCGGCTACGACATCGGGGCGCGGCTCATCTTCTCGCTCGGCTTCGGCAAGCTCTACACCGAGCGCAACAGCACCCACTCGCTCTCGACCACGTTCGGGGCGGCCGCCGCGGCGGCCGCGATGCTGCGGCTCGATCCAACGCAAGTGCGCCACGCATTCTCGTTCGCTGCCCAACAGGCCTCAGGCGTGCCGTATTGGGAGCGCGACCGGGAGCATGTGGAGAAAGCCTTCGACTTCGGCGGCATGGGCGCCCGCAACGGCGTGACGGCGGCGACCATGGTCGGGGCGGGCTTTACAGGGGTCGACGATTTCCTGAGCGGGACCAAGAATCTGTTCACCGCAATCGGCGGCGACAAACCGCAGCCGGAGGAACTCGTGGCGGAGCTTGGCAAGCGCTACGAGATTGTGAATACCTCGATCAAGAAATGGACGGTCGGCTCGCCGCTGCAATCGGTGCTCGACTCCGTCACGGTGCTGCTCGAGGACCCGGCGGTGCGGGCCGGGAAGGTCAAACGCATCGTGGTCGATATGCCGGCGGACCGACTGCACATCGTCGACAATCGCACCATTCCTGATATCTCTCTGCAACACCTCGTCGCCATGATGATCGTTGATGGCGGCGCGACCTTCGCGAGCATTCACGACGCTGCCCGCATGAGCGACCCCAAGGTGCTGGCAGTACGCAAGCTGGTCGAGGCGGTACCCAACCAGGAGCTGGTCACCGCGGTACCGGCGCGCCAGGCTATCGTCACGATCGAGACGACGGACGGCCGCACGCTCAGTCATCGCACCTACGAGGTGCGCGGCACGCCGGGCAATCCGATGAATGCCGACGAGGTCGCCGCCA
>JASHYD010000140.1 GCA_030043175.1 Xanthobacteraceae bacterium
CCGCGAAGAATGCCTCGCCGAATTCAGGTGTGAGGGCCGCCGGTTGCTCTGCGGGGGCATCGGATACCGCTTCTGCCGAGGCGTGTTGCCCATCCAAATTGCCATTCAACGGCTGATTTACTGCGCCGCGTTGATCCGGCGTGGAACGCGGCTCAGCCCCGGGGTCGCCGTCGCGCGAGGATTGCAGGCCGCCGAGACGCGCGGCAACGTCGGCAGGGGCGTCCGGGTGGCGTCGCAGCATGTCGGCGACCGCGCTGCAGGTCGCCGCCTCGACCTTGTCGATCAGGCGCAGCGCGAGCTCGCCGTATTGCTGCTGTTCTTCCGCCGTATGGGTCGGCCGCTGGACGTAGAGCGCCGTCAGTGCAAGCAACAGACGCGCCGTCATATCGGCGCTGGGCCGCTCGGCAAGCTCAGTCGGAATGCCGTGAGAAGATGCCGCAACCGCCACGCCGCTTCTCTCTTGGTTCGCCGCCCCGTTGCCCTGATTGCGCGCGAGCGAAATCAAGGCGGGCCGCAGGCGAGTTCGTCCCGGCAATGTCGCTGCCCTTCAATGCGGGACACATTTCGATCGCACCTATAACGGCTTGCGTTTGACGAACCGTTAACCCAGTGGCGACTGAAAATGTGCTGGTGCGCCGCGGTTTCCCGCGGGGCGGCCTCCCGCTTGCCGGCGCACGCAGGCTGCTGCGACAGGCGCTATCGGATGCCTATGAAGTCAAAAATCGGCCTTCGTGGCCTCGGGCAGCGGCACCAGACCGTGGCTGAAGAAATCGCCGTTATTTTCGTTGCACGTCGCCGTCGATAACGGCGCATTTTCGACACGGCGCCACCGCTGCACCGCGCTCCAGGGCGTCGTGAATGCGCCCGGGTCCTCGACGAACACCGAGACGTCGACGCTCATGCGATCGGCCGCGAGTTTCCAGCGCTCCACCACGTGAAGTTGGTCGGTGTGCGGTGTGCGATAGTTGTCGACAAAGGACTTGGGCGAAATGCCGATTGTGTCGATCACCAGGGTATCGCCGTTCTCGTAGTGGCCAACCGATTCTCCGTACCAGGAGGGCTTCACGTTTTTCGAGTGCGTCACATTAAGGTAGATCCGGCGAATTTCCGGTCCGCCCTGGTTAAGGACCACGACCTTCGTGGGCATCTGGTAGAAGAAGAACGGCTCAACCAATGAATAAGCGACAAAGCCCGGCACCCCGACCGGCCAGCAGCGCTCGCGCGCCCGAAACGGCACCTTGCCGGCCAGCACCTCGTCATTCGCCTTCTTCATCGACGCAATCGTCCAGGGCTGCAGGATCGGGTTGGCAAGATCGGCGACCCGATAGGTCGACTGCTTGCCGCTGCCGTTAGGAACATAGGGATGGGCCTTGTCGAACGTGACGGGGCCCGGCCCGCCGGTTGGCGGCGCGAGGAGATCATCCACGCCAAAAGAGCGGTCGAGCACCCAGCCGGTCGTCATGGTCGGGGCGAAATCCGGGATGACTTGCTTCTTGACCTCCTCCGCCGCCACGACAGCGCTTGCCACACAGAAGAGACCCGTGGTCAGGCACAGCAAACGAAATTTGAACATCGGCGTCCCTTCACTCAGCGTTTTACCCCCGGCCGTTGGGAGTAAGCGTAGCCCGGATTGAGCGACCCCACCATCGCCTTGACCACAAGGCGATGGTGCCCTGATCGGTGACGCTCAACCGGGCCACGCACTTAAGATGCGCAGGGTCCTGCTAGCGCACGCAGACGCGCATCGGCAGGGCGATCGCTAGAGTACTGGCGACCCCAACGGCGCCCGTTCGATAATCTCGATGCGGGTACCCCAGGGATCGGTGATGTACGTAATGCTGCTGCCGTTGGGAACCTTGCGAGCCGGCTCGTCGAGCTTGATGCCTTCCGCCTCGATCTTCTTTACGAAGGCTGCATGGTCCTTCACGTCGAAGCCGATGTGATCGAGGATGCGACCGCGGGTCGGCGCCTGAGCCGTGTCGGCCTTGGCAAACCTGATCTGGACGCCCGGGATGTCCACCACCGGCGCGTTGTTGCGGGTGCCGGCCTTGCCGCCGAAGGTCTTTGCATACCAGGCCTGAGCCTTGGGAATCTCGGCTTCCTGGAGGGACAGGTGGACGTGCTCATTGCGGATCGGCACCGATTGCGCCTTGTCTTCGAGGATTTCGATGCGCACGCCGTCCGGCGTCACGACGAAGGCCTGGTCTGGCCTGTTGTTGGTGCCGGGAAGCACCGGCACGCCCGCGGCTTTCCACTTGGCGACCTGCTCCTGGACATTGTTGACGATGAAGCCGACATGGTTGACCACCGAACCCGGGGTGCCGCCTTCTCCCTTTTCGTTCCCGAGGTTCAGGTTGATGTAAAGGCCGGGGAACATCATCAGCGGGTTGCCGCCGACCATGAACATCTTTGCGCCCATGGCGAGAAAGAGCTTCTTGTTTACTTCCACGTCTTTCGAAATGAGATGCCAGTGACCCATGGTCACGCCGGCTTCGTTGAACGGGGCCGGCTGCGCGGCCGCGGTACCTGCGGTCAGCGCCGAGGCCAACAATAGAGCTGCGAATGCGGTGGTCTTCATGGATACCTCCCAGTTGAGATGGATTTTTCGTGTTGCCGCGCGATGCGAATTGAACGCTATCAGCCCGCGGGGACATGGGAAAGCGTCCTCAAGCGGAATTTTCCAGCTGGGCCGGCTGTAGCCGGGTTGATGGCAATGCCGTCCGGGGCCCGACAAGTGGCATCTCGCCATTGTCTGTGCAGTGCCGGACCAGCGAGGGGTAGGCATAAAGGCATGCTCGATCGATTTCGGCGTCGCCAATCTCGTCGACGATTGGCGTCCTACTCCGGGGCTGACGTCGAGCGGATCCGCCATTCTCCCTTCGCCGTGGCGCTCTGCAACGGCACGGCACCAGAAGCGCCAAGCGCCCGCTGAAGAAAGTCCACCGGAAAGGAGTGGCGCCTCGCGAAAGCACGCCAACTACTGCATTTCCAGACTGTTGCGAACGCCGAACGCTTGCGATCGAAGACCTGACGCACATACGCAAGCGGGGCCACAAGGAACGTTGCACGGATCGTCGTTAGCTTTGCCGGTCCGTGACATACAAGGCGGCGCAGATGCTGTCGATCCGCCTCACGCCAGCCGGACATGTCCGAAGTGCGGGCCGATCCGCAAGGTCGCAAGACTCAAGACGTCTTCTCACGTGCCGATTGCGGCTATGGCGCCGCTCATGACTTTGTTGGTGCACGAAGTATCCGGGCGTCGGCCGCTCTTCTAGCAACGGCTCCTCAAGCTCTCCGCCAGGTATGAGGCAAGAGGGAGGCTCACACCTGAAAGCGGCCGCAAAAGATGCCGCCTTCAGGCAGGGTTTTGGTTACGGATGCACGCTGTTGTCCGGCATGATGGCGCCCTTAAAATTGGTGCCGGTCTCATTCGCATTGAACAGCTTTGCCGCCGAGAGTCGCGAATCCCCAAGGTCAGCCCGGGTCAGGTCGGCATCGGCAAGGTCGGCCTGGAAAAAGTCCGCCCCGTGGAGTACGGCGCCGGAAAGGTTTGAGGTCCGCATGTTGGCACGCACCAAATTCGTGTGCTCGCCGCTGGCGCCGCTGATATCAGCCCGCAACAAGGTCGCTCCATAGAGGTTTGCCTCGGTCAGCGTCGCGCCCCGCAGGCTCGCATTGGTAAGCCTCGCCTCCCAAAGGTCCGCGAAGGTGAGATTGGCGCCGTCGAGCTTGGCAACGATCAGCCTGGCGCTGCCCATGAGGGCCGCGCTGAGATCCGCGCCGGTGAAATCGGCGCCGCCCGCCTCGATTTGGAATAACAGGGCCTGGCTCAGCTTCGCGCGCTGAAGCTTGGCGGAGGTCAGGACTGCTGCGTTGAGGTTGGCGCCCGAGAGGTCGGCATCAGACAGGTTTGCACCGCGCAGTGTGGCGCGGTGCAAGGTCGCGCCCTGAAGGTTGGCGCCAGTGAGATTGGCACCGGTGAGGTCGTGCCGCTTGAGCGGGGCGCCCGCGAGGTTGGCGCCGGACAGGTTCGCCCCGCGAAGGATTGTGCGGGAGAAACTCGCGGTGCGCAGATCAGCGCCCGACAGGTTGGTACCGGTGAGGTCCCGCCGGTCGAGCTTCGCCCCGCGAAGGTCGCAGCCGGGGCAGTCGATGGTTTGCCCGGCAAGGAACGCGTCGCGATCCTGCGCGGCCGCTGTCGCGCCTGCGCCGGCCATCACGGCGGCCAACATCCCGAGCAGGGCGGCGCAGGGCCGATCCACGATTCCTCCCAATGCCGGTGGAGACCTCCGGGCAATAACAACATTTTAGTGACAGCCGGACAACTCCGTGACATCCAGTCCCGGTCATTTTGTTCTGGAGACCGAAAGCCGACATGCGAGCCCTCACTCTGATTGCAGACCGCAAGCTTGAGCTTGCCGAGCTGGCGGGACCGCCCGCACCGGGCGCCGGCGAAGTCCAGATTCGCATCAAGGCGGTCGGACTCAATCACATCGACCTGTGGGGGTACCGCGGCATGGCCTTCGCCAAACGCAAGCTGCCGCTCGTTGTCGGCGCCGAGGCCGCCGGCGAGGTGACGCATGTCGGCGCTGGCGTATCGTCGCTCGCGCCCGGTGATCCGGTGGTGATGTATGGCGCACTCACCTGCGGGATCTGCAGTGCGTGCCGCGAGGGTCGCGACAATCTGTGCGAGAACGTCGCCGGCATCATGGGCTTCCACGTGGACGGCTTCGCCCGCGATGTCGTCACCATGCCGGAGCGACTTGTCATCAAGGCACCAGCAGGCGTGGCGATGCGCGATCTCGCCTGCGCCCCGATCGCCTTCGCGACCCCGGAGCACATGCTGTTCGACAACGCCAAGCTCAAGTCTGGCGAAACGATCCTGGTCCATGCCGCCGGATCAGGCATCGGCACCACCGCCATCAAGATGGCCAAGGCGACCGGCTGCACCGTCATCACCACAGTCGGTGATGATGCCAAAGACGAAAAGGCGCGGGCGCTTGGCGCGGACCATGTGATCAACTACCGCACAGACCGTTTCGAGCACGTGGTGCGGAAAATCACTGGCAAGAAGGGCGTTGACGTGGTGTTCGAGCACACCGGCGCCGACACCTTTCCCGGCTCCCTGCTTTCGCTCAAGCGCGGCGGTCGGCTCGTCACATGCGGTGCCACGTCGGGGCCTTCGACGACGCTCAATCTGATGCAGCTGTTTCAGCAGCAATACAAGATTTTCGGCTCGTTCGGCGCCTCGATGG
>JASHYD010000007.1 GCA_030043175.1 Xanthobacteraceae bacterium
CGTTTGCCAACGCGTTTGTCGTCGCGCATCATCCGCAAATCCGTCTAAAGCCGTCTAAAGCCGTCTTCGGAGGAAACTTCCATGAATGAAAATCGTATGTCCACCCTGCTGGTCATGGACCAGACCGGACACAGCACATTCGAGTTCGATCCTTGCGACAGTACCGCCGTCGCGGAGGCGATCGAGCGCTTCCAGGCACTGATCGAGCAAGGATATACCGCATCCGAACGCACCGGGAAGGGAACGCAGCGCAAGGTGACGGAATTCGATCCGCACCGGGCCGAGACGCTTTTTCACCCCCGGCTGGTGGGCGGATGAGCGCACGAGCCGGCTTCCAGCGGTTCTCTGCTGAGGAGGCACGACATGTGACCCGCGAAGCTGCCGAGCGCAAGTCCCTTGCCCTCCTGCGCGAATGGCTCTCCCCCGCCCAGCTCTCGCAATACGAGAAGGACAAAACTTTCGAGACCGTTGGGTCGAAGACCGGCAAGCGCTATCGCATTGAGCAAGGTAATCAGCAGAACGTGTTCGAGCTCGACGAAGACGGACAGCCGGTTCGCGGCTTATGCTTCGTGCCGCTAGGTTTTCTTGCCTCTGGTGATGTCATGCTGGCGCAGAAGATCGCTCTCGAAACCGACGAAGAGGCGGCGATCGAGGTGGCGCTCCCGTTCTTATCGGAGACGGGGCCCCGCAGGTTCGTGCGATTGGTGGCCAGGGATGCGAGGCGCGTCCGGTTTTTCCAAGGCTTCATCACGAATTGCCTCGCACGTGTAGCACAGCGAATCAGAACGACGGGCGCATAGGCGCAAGAACCGGATCCGTCCCTCGACTCCCTTTGTTTCGTCCATCGAGATGGTCGAATGTGGCTCGACTCGGACATGATGCGATAGGTTCTCCATGTGTCGCGGTATCGCCCCTCATAGCTTGTGTTTCTTGGCCGCGATCGTGAGCCGGGCGTGTCGTCGGTTGCCGCGGCGCGCCGCGGCGGCTCTTATTGGAAGCATTTCTATCGCGTGAAGGGCGAGGACCAAGCGACGATCGATGCGCAATCGCAGCCAATCTTGGGCCCTTTCGCACCCCGGTCGAGTTGATCATGTCCACTCCGGATATCAAGAGCCTCAGCGCGCAAAGTCATCGTCTCAGAGATCGGCATCGACATGAGCCGGTTCCCTTCTACCGCACATCTCGACTCCTGGGCTCTGTCAACCAAATGCCGGTAATTTGACGGCCAAGGCATCGCCGAGGTGACCATCGCTATCGCCAGAGGTCGCCAGCGTGGCGCGTGAGGTCTGCACCGATGGTTGGCTCGGCGGTCAGGCCGTTGTGCCAGGCGTGGCCGGCACCCGTCACCGATTCCCTGAATGCCATGGCGACTAACCTCACTGGGCAGGCCCGCAAAATCGCTCAGGCCAAGACGACGGTCGCGCGCGGTGACCTTTCGCGCTAAGATCACGGTCGATGTGAAGTGCGAGATCCTGGAGCTGCAGGAAATCCTCACGCAAGCCGCCCGCTTCTAAGGAAAATTGCCCCCTTTTGACGGCGCTCTCGTAAGTTCGCCTAATCGCTGCGCTGTCCTCGCGGGCAGAAGAGCCCGGCAAAGACTATGACTTATGTCCCGTGCTGCGTGCAGCAACAGGCTGTCCGAGCCGACTGATCGCGGTTCAACACGACATAGTCCGGGGCGGGACATAGTCAACGTTCTGCAACGAACCGAGATCCCTGCCGTGATTGGCAAGCTTGTGCCGCAAGCGTGCTGGAGTTGCGAGTGCTTCCACCGTCCATGGCGGCAGTGATGGCGAAGACCAACGTCTTGCCGTCGGTCCGTCGCGCTGATTGATGTTGGCGTAATCCCGGGATTTACGGCTTGCGCGGGGAAGGAGCGGATGATTTGTTTGGTGGATTAAATCCAACCCGATATGCTGTAATTTGTTCGTGAAGCATTTCGACACGTGGCACGCATTGGCGATTGGGAGACGCGACATGAAGCGAAATCTGCGGCGGCACAATCTACTGCTCGGCTCCGCGTTCATCGGAGCCTCGGCGATCGGCATTAGTGCGATGGCTCGCGCCGCCGACAATGTCGATCCGGCAGCGGCTTGTCAGAAACTCGCGACCCTGACCTCCCTCCCGGCGTCGCCGACCCAGATCACGCTTGCAAAATTCAATCCCGCCGGCAGCACCTCTGCCAATGGAACCTTCCTGCCCGCCCATTGTCAGGTGCAGGGCATCATCAACAAGCGCACCGGCGCGGATGGCCTGCCCTATGGCGGTCGGTTTGAATTACGCCTGCCAATCTCAACTGAATGGAACGGCCGCTTCATGTTCCAGGGCGGCGGCGGCACCGAAGGCGCCGTGCCGCCCGCAATCGGCGTCGCAGGCACCCTCTCACCGACGCTCGCCCACGGCTGGGCGGTAGCGAGCCAGGACGGAGGCCATGAGAACACGGACCTGCCGACGCCGAACGCGTTCCTGCTTGAGCAACAGGCGGTGATCGATCATGCCTACGGCTCAGTTGATGCCACGACACAAACCGCGAAGTTCCTGATTGATGCCTTCTACGGCCAGCAGCCAAACAAATCCTATTTTGTCGGTTGTTCCACCGGCGGTCGCCAGGGCATGGTGTTCTCGCAGAATTTCCCCGACTACTACGACGGCATCGTGGCCGGCGATCCAGTCTATGATCTCGAATCCATCGCGCTCAGCGAACTCTACGGCGTCGAGACGATGGCGGCGATCACACCGGCGCCAATCGAGAAACTCGCCAACGGCGGTCCTGTCCTATACCCGGCGTTCCCGGTGGCGGATCAGAAGCTGTTCACAAGAGCCTTGTTGGCCGCCTGCGACAAGCTCGATGGCACCGCCGATGGCGTTGTTGATGACGTACCGGCGTGCCGGGCAGCATTCGATCCCGCCACTTTCGTGTTTCCGGACACCGGACAGTCGCTGCAATGTACGGGCACCAAGAATGCGACCTGCCTCAGCCCGGCGCAGATCGGCGCCATCAAGAAGATCAACCAGGGTCCGCGCAATTCGCTCGGGGAGGCAATCCGCGCTCCCGCGAGCGCGGGTGTGCGGGATCATATCGAAGCGACGGCATTCGGCTATCCGTATGATGGCGGCTTCATGGCACCGGCCGGCATACCCTCGCGCAAGATCGGCACGCCGACGTCAACGCCTGGCGATTTCGCGTTGGGTCTCGGGCAAATCCCCTATCACTGGATGACGCCTACCAACCCTACCTACAATCCGCTGAGCTTCGATTTTGATAAAGACATTGCCAACCTGCGGAAGGAGTCGCCGCTCGTCGCCACCGCCACATCCACCGACATTTCGAAATTCAAGAACCGCGGCGGCAAGATTATCTGGTATCACGGCGTCAGCGACCCGGGACCGCCAGTGCTCGGCACCATTGCGTATTTCGATGCATTGACGGCGAAGAATGGCGAGAAGGAAACGAAGAAATTCGCCCGCCTTTACCTCGTCCCCAACATGGGCCATTGCCGTGGCGGTCCGGCGACGGATCAATTCGACCTGCTCACGCCGCTCGTGAACTGGGTCGAGCATGGCACAGCACCGGAAGAGGTCATCGCCAGCGGTACCAATTTCACCTCGGCGCCGGTGGCGCGCAGCCGGCCCTTGTGTCCCTATCCGGCCCAGGCGCGCTACACCGGCCCCGACGGTGGCGATCTCGGCAATGCCAGCAACTACGCGTGCATCGTGCCGAAGTGAGGGCGTAGATCGCCACTGCGAGTTTCATACCACCGTTGTCAGCGGCCGATGTGAAACTCGTCGCTATACCTCAGCTCGCCTGAAGCCGCCGATCCTGTATTGATCGACGAGAATGTTTTAATGGACTTGGATTGGAAGGTTCGCTTATGCGCAGATTGATAGCGCGTTCTCGTCTTTCCGCGAGGGCGCGCTCGTGCGCCGGGCCATAGGCGCCGCGCCGATTGATCTGTGGCTGCCAACGAGCGGCAAGGGGCTGCTGTTTTTCTTGTTAACTTTGAGAATCCCGGACGTAGGATATCCTGACCGACAGCTCGCTCGACTATCCGGACCAAATCCTCGCCAGCTTCGACTTTGTCGTCGCCGGCGTTCAGCGCGAAGAGACCGCATCGTCCGCGCCGTAGCCAACCCCCTATATGACCATCCTCGGTCACATGACGGGGCGGCAACCGTTGCGGCGGCCGGGCTACCCCGCGGCAGCCGCGCGAAGTTCGCCTACAATCCTAAACTTGAAACCTTGATACTGAGCAAATCCCTGCTGACCGGACTGACCTACCCCTCCACGACTGGGGGTTCGTGCCATCGACAAAGGCCGATGACGGCGATCCGCTCGACATCATGGTGATCCATGACGCAGCGACCTTTCCGGGCCTTGTCGTCACCTGTCGCGTCATCGGCATCCTTCAGATCGAGCAGAAA
>JASHYD010001359.1 GCA_030043175.1 Xanthobacteraceae bacterium
GCACAGCGCGGCGCAACCCTCCAGCGAGGTCGTCGGCAAGATCGTCTTCACCGCCTGAGTGGCTAGGGCGCGCGGGTGAGCATGCGCGCACCCCACTCGGCCCCGAGCGCCACGGCCCGCTCGACCGGCTCGCCCGCAGCGAGGGCGAACGTGAACGCCGCCGCGAACGCGTCGCCGTAGGAGTCTTGCGGCTCGCCAGCGAGCGCGACCGCCTCCCAGCTCCCCTCGGACTCGCCCCACCAGCGACCGCCGCGCACGCCGTCGGTCGCCAATTGGAGTCGGGCGCGGTCGCCGACCCGATGCGCCCATTCGCGCTCGTCGCGATCGCGGGCGCTGTAGACAAGCGCGTCGATCAGTGGGCCCTTGCTCGTCAGCGCGCTGCGCGCCCGCGGCGAAGCGACCAGCACCCGCGCCGCGCGCGCATGCGCCAGGGCACCGGAATCGCCCGCGGTCACGTACGCACCGTCGGCGCCATCGAGCCGCACCCACTCGAGCTCGTCGCCGGCGCTTGGCTCGAGCCGCTGCCCGATCGTGATGATCGTCCGCTCGCCGGCATTGTCGAGCAGCGTCACCGCCCGGCGGGTTGGCCGCTCGCGCGCAGCGACGTGCATGCGGACGCCCCGCTCGGCAAGCTGCGCCACCGACGCTTGCCCGGGCCGGTCACGCCCGACCGCCGTGAGGAAGTCGACTCTGGCGCCGAGCTCCGCCAGCACTCCCGCCGCCACGCCGCCACCGCCGGCCGCGCGCGCGAAAATCGCCCGCGTGCTCGATCTCCCCGGCCCGGGGCAGGCGCGGCACGCGGATGAACTCGACCCACTCGATGTGGCCGATGACCGCAATCCGCGTCACTGCCGATCAACCTGAAAGTCGATGGTTGAATTATGCTTCGTTACTTGCGGCGCGGCCATGCGTCGCGCAGCGATTCGAGGGCCAGCAGCATGAACGCGTCGTGCATCCTCTGTGGCCGCGCCTCGATATAGGGCACGACGACGCGCGCAAAATTGCGAAAAAGCGTTTGGGCCGGCGGTCACTGGCCACAATGCTTGGCCCGAAGTGGAATTTTAATTTTGCAGCACAAGGCATCGGACGCGAATATCAGATCGACGACACCACCAAGCTCGTGAGGAATGAGGTCGCGGATGAGGTTGCTACCATAGCCGGATTGGACCGGACCCGCAATCGACGGGCCGCCAAGCTCGCGCCATGTGATCGTCAGAATAACCGACGCATTCGCCTTGGCGCGATTCCAAGTCACCAGCACTCTGCCGTCCGGCCTCGATAGGGCGCCGTGCTTCGCAGCATTCGTCACCAGCTCATGAAAGACCATTGCGAGCGCCTGGGTTTCGGCAGAGGTAAGCAGGACGTCCGGGCCGCTGATCGTGGTGTTCGCTTCGGTGGTGTATGGCGCAAGTTGGTCCCGTATGAGGTCGATAAGGCCGACGCCGGACCAACGCCTTTCGCTCAGGAGCGCATGAGTGGCTGCAATTGATTCAATACGACCGTCGAGTGCTTTGACGAACTCGTCAATCGTCCTGATGCGCCGTCGTGTCTGCCTGACGACTGCCGCGACGCGCGCAAGCACGTTCTTGACACGGTGGTCGAGTTCGGCAGTCAGCAGTTTCTGACGTTCCTCGGCGTGCTTGCGCATCGTGACGTCGCGGGTCAAACCCTTGATGCAGATGAGGCGGCCGGTTGTGTCGAATTCCGCCCGTGAGGTTTCTTCGAGCCACACCTCTCGTCCGTCTGGGCGAATGAAACGAAATGTCGCCGTATCAGCACGACTGTTGGCACGGACCCGGCGACGACGGGCCTCGACATACGCGCGATCGTCCGGATGAATTCGATCGACGAACTGGGCGCCAGTGCAAATCTGCTGTGAGTCGAGGCCCAGGATTTGTCTCGCGTTCTCGCTGCGGTGCTCCAAGCCACTGCTGGGATCGTATTCGAAGGCCATCACCGCCCCAGCCGCCAATGCCTGCTGTAATAGTGCCTGGCTCTCCTCAAGGACGCTTGCGTGCTGACGCCGCTCGGCAAACAGCGCTGCAAGAACGTATGCGTACAGCGCGACGCCTAGGATGGCGGCCTGGACGCCCATGATGCGGTCGCCAATCGGAAGGGCGGGGTCCCCAAAATGAACGATGCGGAAAGTTGTCGTCCAAACAATCGTGAGTGAAACAATGAACGCCGCTGCGGCGGCGAACACCGGCTGGCAGCGAGCCGCAAGCCAAAGGATAGGAAACAACAGGGACACCGGAGCCACCATCTCCCAGGGCTTCTCTGGCAACAAAGCGATGATGACGGTCATCACCGCAGCCAACGCAACGAGCGCCCCGACGCCTTCAACGATCTCGTTGCGGCGTGGCGGCGCCCGCAGGGCTTCGGCCAGGCCAATCACTAGCGGCGCAACAGTGATGATTCCGATGGCGCCGGATACAAACCAATGCTGCCAGGTGGTCCAAATTGACGCCGTCGGGCTGAGGAACAACCAGTGAGCCACCGTCGCGCCAAGCGCGCCGGCAGCATTTGTGACGACTGCAGCTGCCAGCAGACCGAGCACATTGCGCAGCCGGTTGAGGCTGAAACCCGAACCGAAATGGCGCTCGATCAGCCATCCGGCAAGCAGTGCTTCGCCTGCATCGCACAAAGCCAAGGCGGCGGAAATCCAGATGTTCCGACCACCTATCAGACTGGCGATAATGGTCGCAATGATCGTGCCGCTGGTAACTGGCAATCGTGCATTATGCCCGAGCGCGATCAGAACGCCGGAAGATATGCCTCCAGCGAGCCAGAACATGGTAAGGCCATGAGATTGAGCAAGAAGTGCAAGGCTCAGCTCCGCCGCGAGGAAATAAGCGATCCCGACCGCAACGGCGAGCCATATCGCACGAGGCAACGTCGCCTGGACACCGGCCAGTCTCGGGCGAACTTTCTCGCTTCGACCCTGCAGCATATGCCACCCCACGCAGCAACAGCGCCATTCGAGCGTGATCCCGTTTAGGAACCAAATCTACGACGTTATTTGCAAATGCCAATGCTGGCGCAACCGTGGCGGCCCACTCGGCACAGATGCGAGCATTGTCACTCACCGCCTCCCTGCGAATTATTCATGGTACCAGGGTAGTCGAGCGTCCTAATTCGTGCTTGGGCGGACATGTGTACCGAATTGGTTCCCGTAACCGTGATGCAGGCGCATGAGTTCGGTTTCCGTCACCTCATGGAGGATTTTGTGGTCTTGTGGTTTCAATAGCTCGACGAGCACCTCGATATCTCGCTACGCTCGGGCATCAAGGTCGCTTTCTGCCATCTCGAGCCATCGATACATCGCATCATGTTTCATGGTCATGACTAGTCAGCAAGCGGATCATATTTCCCTTGAGCCTCTATTAAATCAGAATCCTATCTCTAAGTTGGTAGATTTCTTTATGCTTAGCCAAGCCAACTCGCAGTCAGGAATAAACTCTTTGATATACATATCACTGATCATTGCACATGGTATTGGTGTCTTAGTGAATAGTTCGCATTGTGTATATGGATCTGCATCGTTAAATAGTTAACTTTCAGTGTCACAAGTCATACGCGTTTTCTTAAACGATGTTACTATAAGCATTAACGCAAAGTGTTTCACGGACTTTCTCCTTCGGGAACCGGCGACAGCCATTCAACTCGGCTATCTTTGACGAGCATCCTGGCGTATTCAAGCGACACGCCGCTACTTTTAACCGCGCCTAATTTTTTCTCGAAGATCACGGCGCCAGCCTAATAAAGCCGGCGGAAGCTGCAATTCCCACACGCGGCTTCCCAGCAGACGGCAAACAGCCTTCCTGCCGATATTTGGCCAGCAATGCCTGCTCCAACACGTTCGCGTGGAGGGCCGCGGCAGCATGTGGATCATCGCACGGGGGAAGCTGGGCCAACCGCCGACAGGCGATGGCTTCGGTTTAGCGCCAAGTCAGTCGTGATCATCGGCCGTTGCCGTGACCGCATCATCAAGAAACACAACAGCTCTAAACCATCCTGAGCCAGCTGAAGACTGCGACCTTCACTTGGTCGAGCACCAGCGCGAGCGCCAGGGATGCCGCGAACACGCCCGGCACGGCCGGCATCGGCAACGAGGCCAGATACCCTTCACGGCCATGGTCGGAATGATCGCCAGATCCGCAATGGAAGATGTGATAACGATGGGCTCGGCCAGGAAGACCACAGCGCTGACGCTCGCGGACAACGTAGAAGACCGCCTGGCCGTTGAACAGCAGCGTAACGAGGGTCAGCGTCCTAAGCCTGTCGATGTCGAATCCCAGATGGTATTTGCCGACGACGAGGATAGCCGCGCAAAAGGCAAGATCGCACAGGCCGATGGCTCCGCCCGCTATCGTCAGGCTGTCGATGCGCCATGCGTTCGGTTGCGCGGAAGGCCGCGCATTGTCTGTTGTCGATGACATCGCGAGAAAGTCTCAGGTGATCATCGAGAGCAACCCAACGCTGAGAATGTCGAAGCGATGGAAGCGGCGCGGCGAGACCGTAAAGGTTGGCGATATCGAGGGGCTTTTCGCCGGCTTGCATGCGGACGATTGAGCACACCGGGAAATTCAAACGGGACTATAAGCGCGAGACCCGGGGGAAATCGCGGGAACAAGTCCGCAAGCTTGAGTTTGAACCGGCCGAGGTTGTGAAGGGGCTCGCAGCCGATGAGACGCTACCTCCGCGCTTCAACGACCATGCGCTATCCGGCGATTGGAAGGATCACCGGGACTGCCACATCAACCCCGATCTCGTGCTGATCTATCGAAAGCGATCCTGGTTCGGCGCGGCTCACATAGGCTCTTTTCTGACCTGATAGTGGATTACCGCCACCAGACCTGCGGCGCTCAAGCCAGGGGGGAGATTGAACGTTGAGACCATCAATCGGAACCATCCTTCAGTTTGTTGGCGGATCGATCAGTAGTGCCGTTGCTTCCGCTCTGATCGTTGGGGCATTATACTTTAATGGATGGTGCGACAAAGGTCAGCGCGAAGCTCGGCAACAGAGTATTTTTCAGTCGCGCCGACCAGCTTCACTTTGACTACCTTGGCTTTATCGCGCTTAGCCCGGCCCCTGGGATTAGTTACCCGGGGGCCGGGTCTCACGGGGATGGTTGCCGCGACCCGCGGTGATTGTCGCGTCAGCGGTCGTCGTCCTCGTCGACATCATGTCTGTAGACGACGATGCACCCGGCACTGCTATTGCACAACAGTTGGCCCACTGTCGGGGTGCCGGTACCGGCCGTGGTATTGGTATCACCGCCGAGAACGCCGGTGGCCGTCTGAGGAACGAAGATCAGGTTCCGCTTGGAATCGGCTGCCACCGAATGCGAACCGGACGATTGCGGGATGGTCTCGACCAGCACGCTCGAATCGTCGACGATGCCAAGCACAGCCCCAGAACCGAGCGCGGAGCCGGCTGGTTTGATTGCTTTGCTCGCGCCCAAATAGTAGCGGCGGTCACCCTCGTTGAACCAGACCTCATCGGAGCCGGTAACATTGGCGACCGTGGCATAATTCTTGGTCACCCCATTGATGATGACCGTACCCGTGTTGCTCGGATCGTTGCCGGGCGTGCAGCCCTCCATCAGATTGCCGTGGGTTCCAAGCGCAATGCCGTTCGGTCCGCAGTTGTTCAGCGGCACCACCCCTACATTTGCGCTCGAGTCAAATGCACCGATCACCGCAACTGGCGCCGTGAGGATCGTCGGATCGATCACCACCATCCCGCCGCTGCAGGTGATGGGGCCGGCCAACTGTCCGTAGTTGCAGCCGGGCGGGTTGTTGGCGATGGTCGGCAGCGACGCGTAATAACGTTGCGTTTCCGGATCGTAGACCGACTGTTCAAAACCCAGGCCAAAGTTGGGGGGGAGGATGGTGGGATCGATGCTAACCTTAGTGATTATCTTGACAGTGCTCGTCGCAGCATCACCGTTTGCTGCGAACAGCGTCCCAAAGGGGGGATCCTCGGCATTGTTGACGGCGAGCAGCAGCTTGCCGTCGGGCGTCAATGCCATCTCGTCCACTCGCGTCGAGCCGCCAGTGAAGACTGACTGCTTCAGTGCTGAGCGGACGGCGCCAACAGGTCAAACACCTTGAGTGTGCTGTTGCCATCGCCGGCGTAGAGCCACCGATCGTGTGTCGTGACGCCATCAGGTCCTGAGACATTGTTATTGACCGCGGTTCCACCCGCGTTGAGCACAACGCCGGCGAAAAGCCCAG
>JASHYD010001360.1 GCA_030043175.1 Xanthobacteraceae bacterium
ACGCACGGTGGGAAAGCCTATTTTTCGTCTCGCTCGCTACGCAAACAACAGGGCCGTCGCGTGAATCCATTGTGGCAGGCTCGCGTCGCAGCTGCACCAACACGATCGGCAGGCGAAACGAAATCATGCCGCGCACGCGGTGAACAGCACGGCGGGGGCAACCGCTGCACCGAGTGGCGCTGACCTAGGGCAAGGAATACATCTCTGTTAAACTCGACGGTCTGACCTGGCCCGCTCCGAACGCGTCGACAAAGTTGGTCTCATTTATCAGCCTCCAACGCATATCGCCGACAATGCTCGAGGTAGGCTCTTTCATGTTCGGCCAAAAGGTCCACGATGCTCTTCCACAACCATGTCGGCGCGTCCAAGGATGTTGATCGATTTCGCTGAAGATCCTCTTGCCACTTGATTCTCGTTTCGGAATCCATCTGTCGGCTATGCGCTTTACCGACGACAGCTGCTAGAAAATGGGCAACCTTCATTGCCTCGTCGCGGGTCAATTGCTCAACCTCAATCTTGAGATCTTGTGGAAGAAGCTCGTGCACAAATACCGCCTTGCCCATGAGCCTAATTGCGCACATCCGCCGCCCCAGATAGGGAGACAGGTGACGTGCTCCTTCCAGGACCCGCTCCGCCTGGTCCGAGGGCATCTTTACGCCGGCAGCACGAGGTGCCGCAGCTTGCGCGGCCTCCTTGATGTCTATAATGCAATAGTCTGGTCCCTTGCCTTTCTTATTGCCGACACGCAGCAGGATTGCGTATCTCAACCGACCAAGCGAGCTGCATCCCTTCATCCAATAGGCAGCATCCAACAGTGTTACCGGAGCGTCGTCCTTACGAGATCGAAGCATGGTGGCCAATTTGCGCATCTGCTCGTCTGCAAAAAGCTTTTCGATTGCGCGCGTTTCGTCTTTTGAAATTGGCCAAAATCGTTTTCCAAGCGGAATGATCGGACGCGTGTCTTTGATGCGCTCCACTGCGAGAGTTTCCCAGGATCCCGCGGCGGCCTGCTTGGAGACGAGACGGATGGATTCAGGCTGAGTGACGTCGCTCTCTTCGTGAAAGTCTGGCTCAAACGACTTTTCGTAGCCATCCATCATCTGTTCCAGCATTTTTGCGGTAGTGACCCCGGGCAGGTCTGAGCCTCGCGCGGCTGATGCCAGGGATAGACCGAGGCGGATGAGATCATGAGCTGGGTTGCCGATCACCGTCTGATCGAGGTCGCGTATCTGTATCTCAATCTGGCCAGCGGCGTTTGCTACCGGTCCGAGATTTCCAACGTGACAATCGCCGCAGATCCATACGGGCGGTCCGTCGGGGAGAGACCCGCTCTTCTGCCCCTCAAGCCATTCGTAGAATTTGACTGTGTTGCCCCGAACATAAGCATGCGCAGACCGCGACATCTTGAGATTGCGGGTCTTGGTCAGGGTTAATCCGCGGGCACTCGGACGCGCAAAGGCTTCTTTGATCTTCATCGGCTGCATCCTCGGTTGGGCGAGCTTGGCCAAAACGATCATCATTTCGGACGAAGAAACACGCCTTAGCGAATCGAGCGCGAACACCCCTATGCCCTCCCGCGCCAGCGCCTCACCGAGACCGACTCTTGTCAGCTTGTTGTCCAGCAAACGGATGCCCAGCCGCAAGGATTTTTTGAAGGTAAGCCAGCACCTTGAGTTTGGAAGCGGTAAACGGTGGTTTGGTATCGGCGCGCTGAACACTCACACCGACCATAACATGTGGATCGGGTGAAGCTCCGGTCAGGCTCGAACGGGCCGCCCGCGATTAGACGAGGCTAGGCGCGCCGCCGGACGCGGGTGGGCACCAAAAAACTTTGCAGGCATCAGCCCTCGGTCGGGCTGACAGAGCTCCGGCCCCTCGCGCCGCGAACCCCCGAGTTGGGTCAGGAACGGACTGCGAAGGGCGCGCGTGGGGGACGCTCAACAATAAAGACTGCTAATGTCGGAAACCTAACTCACCTGTTTGTAGTTGGTTCCATCGGCGGAGCCGCAAGGAACCTAACGCATTGTTCCGCCGCCCGAGCTGAGACGAAGTCTAGGTGTCAATTTCAGCAGCGCAGCACGTCGAAGTGGAAAGAGCGCCCGCCGGCCAAGAGCCTGAGACAGGCAGCCCGACCGGCGAGATTGACCCGGAAAGCGAGACGCGAAGGCGATATTTGCTGCATAGGTTTTGGCGGGATGCGCGCGGTTTCTGGGGCCGGATAGGTCGAGCGTCCGCGCAGGCGACTACGCGCATCGAGAAACTCGATCCGGCGCTGGACAACATCATTTCTACCTCCGAGCCTGTCAGGGAGCTTGCGGCTGGTATGGGCGGCCCGCTCGGGCCAGTCGAAGGTCCAGTGTGGTGGAAAGAAGGCGGTTATCTACTCTTCAGCGATATCCAAGCGAGCAAGCGGATGAAGTACACGCCGGGACAAGGGGTGACGCTGTTCCAAGACAGAACCAACCAAGCCAACGGGCTCACCCGCGATCTGCAGGGTAGATTGCTCGCCTGCGAGCATGAAACTCGCCGCGTTATCCGACAGGAGCACGACGGCAGCATCACGGTAATTGCCAACAGCTTCCAGGGCCAGCGACTCAATCGTCCAAACGACGTGATAGTGAAGTCAGATGGCGCCATCTACTTCACCGACCCTATGGGATTCACCCCCGCGCACGATCAATGGGACATGACTTACTCCGGTGTCTATCGCGTGTCCGCCGATCGCGGCACCATTACTCTGCTTGCCAATGACTTTGTGTTTCCCAATGGGCTCGCTTTCTCGCCGGACGAAAGCGTGCTCTACATTGACGACTATCCGCGCGGTCACATCCGCGCTTTCGACGTTGCGCCGAATGGCACGCTGGCGAAACAGACCGACCGCATTTTCGCTGACCTCCGCGGGCCCGAGCCCGGTGGGCCTGATGGCATGAAGGTGGATACAGCGGGCAACGTTTATTGCGCTCAGGGCAATGTTTCTCGCAGTGGTTCAGGTGCGATATACATCCTTGATCCGAAGGGTAGAAGACTCGGCCGCATCGTTCACGGGTATCCGGAGACGACCAACATTGCATTTGGTGGCGATGACTGGAAAACCTTGTACTTCACCACTCGGAACACCCTCGGTGCAGTGAGCTTAAAAATTGCCGGCCTTCCAGTGCCGACCCCAAAGAAATCGTGAAACGACCCTGGTTGCTCTTGGCTGCCGGGGGGACAGCGACAGGAACGGCAAGCGCCGACGCCCGGCCCTTGCCCCGCTGCACCCTGCACGCCCCACAGAACCAGCACGCCCTTGGGTCCCAAAGGCCCCCGGCGAAAATCGACCCGCAGGTCCCGCTGGTGGCAAGGGGAGAATTGGCGCTGGCGCAGTCTCACGTACAGCACGCTCCGGTCTTGCCAGAACCCTCTCCTTGAATCGGTGGGCACGGCACCGAGCCATAAGAGCAGAACACGCAGCAATCGCCCTGCTTTGGACGCAACGTCGCGCCGCAGCCGATACATTTGTAGAAGAACTGGCAGGCATCAATCGGCATGGTTTCCGATTTGGTGGTTCCGCAATGCGGGCAAGTGATAACGCTTTCAAGGATCATGGTGCTTACCTCTGCACGTCGCCGAGGTACTCCATCACAATGTGTCCTTCAATTGTCGGTTCGGGTCATCTTCGGCGATGACGACGCCCCACCCGCCAAGTGTTGGGGGGCTGCCATGGAAACAGAAGGGACCAGCGAGTAAGGTTTGCCGCATCAGGGACGACCCTGCGGATGCTTTTGGCTGGGGACAGTGATGGGGGACGTAGGCAACGGACATCGTCGCAGTGTGCCAAGTGCGCGGGCCGACTTCTCACCACGGTAGTCCGCACAAATCGAGTATTCCCGCACGCGGCGCAATTTTGAGGTCAAAGACGAAGGGATCAGTAACGCGGAAACGCACGCGTCCTTGTGGACGCTGTTCGACAAAGACCTCCCCCTCGAAAAAGCGCCATCCAAGCCGCCTGTATAAGGGCGCGTGACGCGGTTCGCAAAACAGGAGCCCGAAATCGACGCCATGCCTATCCCGCATCTCCATTACCGCCTCGCGCATGACCTCACTGGCGATGCCCCGCCCGCGGAGGTCCAGCCGTGTCGCCACGCCGCCGATGCCACCGATTTTAACCGGCCGTCCATCAAACTCTGCATGGCGCAAATATATTCCGGCGTGGCCAATGACATCATTGTGGCCGTTCATTTCGAGTACGCGGCTGTCAGCACGTGCCCAGACCACATCCTTCCAAGGCAAAGTCGCGACGACGTCTGGAGGCCAGACGGCTTCAAGGAGGCGCGAAGCGAGCCGCCAACCCTCGTCGCCGTTCACTATCTCGATGCGATTGCTCATCGGCTCGATCAGACCCAGCTACGTTGGGAAGTCACAGCCATACGGCAAGACCCCTGACTTTGCAGCAGTCGCGGATGGCGGCCTCTACCCTACACGCCCGACGGAACCAGCACACCCCTTCAGTTTCCCAAAGGCGCCGGCAAAATCGACCACCGGTCCCGCTGGTAGCAAGAGGCAGCATTGGCGTGCAATGGGGTGAATGCCAGCCAGTCACTGTGGCATCGCAAGGCCGGCGAGAGCGGCCAGCCGTTCCACCGCTTCCGGAAAGGTTAGACCTTCCATCTCCATCGTGAAGGTAAAGATGTCGCCGTGCTTCCCAGACGAAAAGTCGTGATATAGCCCCTTCTCATCACTGACAAAAAACGACGGCATGCGCTCCTCATTGAACGGCGACAACCCTTTCCATTCGCGCCCCACTTTCTTGAGCCGAACGCGCTTGCCAACGACTTCCGATACAGGAAGCCGGGCACGCAACTCGTCGAGAAATTGTGACGGAAAGCGCATGGCTGTTCGGCGGCTCCGCTTTGGTGAGGACGAATCGGTTACGTCATTGTAAGGAGAAATGGCCCCAGAGGGCTAAAACCGCATATGAAATAACGCTCGTGCTCGGCTTCCGCTGGGTCCTTTACTCGCTTCTTTGAAATCAGTCGCTTGCCGTTTTGACATTTCGATCCGGCGACCAGAGGCTCTTTCGCCCGACGCCGGTCGATAGGAAACAACTGTTTCGCCCTGATGGAGCGCGGTGTTCTGTTGCAACCGGCAGGCCCGCTGGACCCAATGAGCCCGAAACGGTGCAGGTCGGCAAAACTCACAAGCAGGTTCTGTTGGCAGCTTAAACTTGTGGTCGCGTCGTCAGCTTGGTCTACCCTTTAGTCCTGGTCGCGCTCACGTGCCTGCGGCTCCAGTGCGTTCGTTGCCGGGCAGGTCAATTCCCACGTTAGACCCGAAGGAGCATAATTAAGCGCAACCTCGCCGTCGAGGCTATGTTTTGCCATCATGTCGATAACTTCGCTGCCGAACCCGCGCCGCGTCGGTGCAACGACGGGCGGCCCATCGTTCTCGATCCAGCTCATGGTGAACACGCTGGCAGCGACCTGCCACCCGATGTCGACGCGCCCTTTGTTGGTCGAGAGCGCGCCGTACTTCCCGGCGTTAGTCGCGAGCTCGTGAAGGGCGAGCCCGATGGCTTGCGCGGACGCCGGTTTCAGATGCAACCCGGGGCCGCGCACCGCGATACGAGAGTCGATGAGGCTGGCGAAATGCGCGAGCTGAGCCCGAACCAGGTCCTCGATCCTGACCCCTTTCCATTCGTTCCGAATGAGCAGGTCCTGACTGGCTGACAGTGCCTGGATGCGGTCCGAGAAGCGCTCGATGAAATCTTGCGGATTTTTGGTGGCTGTCTGATTGGCTATCGCACTCACAACGCTCAGCATGTTCTTGGCGCGATGATTGACCTCGCGCATGAGAAGGCGAATCTGCTCCTCGCCAGCTTTGCGCTCTGTGACGTCCTGTAGAATTCCGTAGGCGCGCAGAGGCTTGGCCGTTTCGCCGTGCTCAATGATGCCGGAAATGCTGAGCCAGATGACCACGCCGTCGGTCCGCCGGATACGGAACTCAGTGGTGAACGTTCCGCCCTCGCTCAAAGCGGCTTTAAGGTCGGAAACAGCTGTGTCGCAATCCTCCTCCGCAATCATCGTCAAGTAGGTTTCTAGGCCGCTGACTCTGGCCTCTGACGCGAGGCCCGTGATTGCGAACACCTCCGGCGACCACACTATTTCATCTGTTCCGGCGTCCCACTCCCACGCACCAGCACGCGCACCGGCGAGTGCAAGCCGTAAACGGGACTCGCTCCGCCGCAACCGCTCATGCGCCGCAGCGCGCTCTTCCGCCGCCTGGTGCCGCTCAATGATGAGCGCTGCAGTCTGGGCCAGCAGTTCGACGGCGTCGATATCCTCTTGCTGGGGTTGGCGGGGACTGTCGTAGTAGATTGCGATGGTGCCCAGGACCTTGTCCGCGACAGAGCGAATCGGGAACGACCAGCAAGCGCGAATACTATTCTGCTGGGCAAGGGCGCGATAGGGCTCCCAGAGCGGCTCGGTCATCACGTCCTCGACGAGAATCCGTTCCCCGGTGAACGCGACCTTGCCGCACGCGGGGTTCGTTGGCCTGATTTCGAACCCGTCGACAGCGCTCGTATAATGCGAGCTCATCCCGGCTGTCGCACCGAAACGCAGCCGCCGGGCATCTGGATCGACAACGTACAAAGCGACCCTGGCGTCGCCGCCAACTTGGCCTCGCGTCTCTTGAGCCACAGGACTAAGTACCACACCTATTGGAGCCCCGCTGACTGCAAGTTCGAGCGCCTGCTTTTGGGCGGCTAGTCGCCGCTCGCTTTGGCGCAGAGCTTCGTGCATACGCTTTACCGCATCGATGTTGTCCCCTGCCTCCACTTGCTGGGATTCCGGCCCCGGAGGACCACTTCTGCTCGGCAAAGACATAGGTGTTGGCCTGTCGATTGCAATCAGATTGACCCGCGAGAGGGCTGGCAATGGCGCGCTATGTCGCGAACTCGCGCGAAAACCTACTATATGCTCTCAGTGCTTTCCACCTTAGGTGCATTGCACTTTCTCGCTGCCGGGGCAGTGATTTTGTTGCCCCTTCGCCGAGCGCCCCCGCTGCACCCTGTAGGCCCTACGGGACCAGCAGACCCTTCGGGTCCCAAAGGCCCCCGGCGAAAAACGACCCACTGGTCCCGCTGGCGGCAAGGGGCGCGTTGGGATGCGATAGGCTTCGATCCGCGCTCGGCCATCCCACACATCTTCGCGGTGAAGGCGGGGGCGATGAACCGGTGGCGGCTCTTGAGCGTTGCTAGAGCATGCACCCGGCGCCCGCCGCCCGCATCTACGGCCCCTCCAAGAATGCGATGCGCTCCATCGCCCAAACCAAGTTA
>JASHYD010001361.1 GCA_030043175.1 Xanthobacteraceae bacterium
GTGGTGAATCCCTTTCTGTATCCCAAGATGCCATACGATCCGCTAATGGACTTCGTGCCGGTAACGATGATCAACTCTGCTCCGCTGCTGCTGGTCGTGCATCCGTCCATTGCCGCGAAATCGGTCACAGAGCTGATCGCCTACGCCAAGTCACACCCCGGTCAGCTGAACTATGGGTCCGGCGGTCGAGGCAGCACGCCGTACCTCGCCGCCGAACTGTTCAAATCGCTCTCGGGAATCAACGCTCTGCACGTGCCGTACAAAGGTGGTGCGCCAGCACTCAGCGATCTCGTTGGCGGACAGTTATCGTTTATGTTCGAGAATATGCCCGGCACAATGCCTTACGTAATGGCCGGGAATCTGCGAGCGCTCGCCATCACCAGCCCGCAACGTTCACCGCTCGCGCCGGAGTTGCCGACGATGGCCGAAACGGGTGTGCTGGGCTATGAGACGACCGGCTGGAACGGCATCTTTGCTGTGAAGGGGACGTCGCGTGAGATTGTGGGAAGATTGCATAGCGAAGTGACCAAAATACTGCGCGCCCCGGAGGTGAGGCGGGAACTGGCCGCGCTCGGTGCCGAGCCGGGCGGCGACACGCCGGATGAATTCGGCGCGTTCATCAAGGCCGACATGGCCCGCTGGGGCATGATCATCCAAGAAAATGGTATTCGGTCCGACCGGTGAACGATGTAGCGCGAACAGTCCCACCTGGGAGTTCGCGCGCTTTGTTGTCGAATCGCGCCCAGATCCCGATGGCGATCAACCGCGAAGCCACAAACGCGTTTCTGACCCTCTTTTGTGTCTCGGGAGCCAAGATTGACGATGGTGCCGGTCACCTTGGCCGGTGATGAACGCGATGCGCGTATACCCGCCTTGTAGCGGACCCGTTCGGGGTACGCGAACCCGCAGGACATCATTCTGGATCGCGCCTCGACGCGGAGCCCCGCAAAGACCGGACCCGGTCTGTCTTGTCGCTTGCGGCTGACGGGAAGCAGAACCGCGAGCCGAAAGGTGCAGGTGTGATGCTTGCAACCCGGCGACTCTCTGTGGAGTCGGCTTTGGCCAAAAAGCGCATCCAACGACCGCTGTGGGTTCCCGGGGGGACTCTTATTCGTCCCCGGGGCCGTTTTGGGCCGCCGCCTGCTGCCCCAGCATGGAGCGAACCCTGCGGGTGCTGAGGCAGCGTTGGTGGTTTGGGACTTAGTACGCCCCCACGTGCAATGCGAAATCCGCGACTCGCGCCGCTCGCGTTTTCGCATAAGATATGGAAATTGCAGGAGCCGGACGGGACTGGCGACGCTCATAACCGGGAGGTGATCAATGTGTATGCTGCGGGATTTCCTTCTATCTGTAGCAGTTGCGACGATGGCTGCGATGCCCGCCATGGCGCAAACGACTTCGGCCGCCGGGCCGGCCGGCGGTAAAACAAACAGCGCCGCGGTCCCGGATTTCTCCGGTGTATGGAGTCATCCGGCACTTCCGTGGTTCGAGCCGCTGGCATCGGGCCCTCGCCCGGTGACGAACAGGTCGCGCAAGAACGGCGTGAGCAACTATGACCAACTGGTCGGCGATTACACCAATCCAATCTTGCAGCCCTGGGCGGCAGAAGTCGTGAAGAAGTTCGGCGAGATTTCGTTGGCCGGTGTGACCTATCCGAACCCGGCCAACCAGTGTTGGCCCGAACCCGTGCCGTTCATTTTTAAACATAACAAAATGCAAATGCTGCAGCAGCCGGACAAGATCACAATGCTTTACCTGGAGGATCATGAAGTCCGCTGGGTGCGCATGAACGAGCCTCATCCCGCGCATGTGAGGCCATCCTGGCATGGGGACTCCGTGGGCCATTACGAAGGCGGGACCCTGGTGATAGACACCGTGGGAATCAGGACCGATCGGCCGTTTGCCATGATCGACTTATTCGGCACGCCGTACACCGAAAAGCTGCACGTGGTCGAACGCTATCAGCTGCTCGATTACGATGCCGCGAAAGAAGGGCTGGAACGGAGCGCAAAGGAGAATATGCGCTTCGGGAACCTCGACGGCGCTGGCAAGTACCTGCAACTCTATCTCACGGTCGATGATGAAGGTGTCTTCACGACACCCTGGTCCGTAACCATCACGTATGGGCGCGCCTCCGGAGAATTAGATGAAGTAGTCTGCGCCGAAAACAGGCATGAGTACTATTATAACAAGGACTCGGACGTCCCGATTGCGGCAAAGCCGGATTTCTGAGCCGGTAGCAAACAGCGCTTCAGGACCTGGGGCCTCGCGGGTCCGACGCCCGCCCGAGGCTCCCTGGATGCGCCGTCATCGTGACTACTATGCGCCTGGCGCATTTTGAGCGCCGGCGCGCGTGCTTTGCTAGCGCCAACCGTGCCCCCGCCAGATTTGGCTGGAGCTCGATGCCGAACTCGCGCCTCATACGTCAATCAGCACCGCTGCCGCGGGCGATAGCGCTGTGTGCAAAGAATTCGCCCGCCGAAGACCGTCGCAGTGTTGGACCGCGCTCGCGTCAAAAGAAGCGCGGAAGTACTGCCAAGTCGAGGGTACGAGCGCTGGCTGGCATTTACGCGCTTCGTACCGACAGCTGGTCTGCTTGTCGAATTTGGCTGAGCTGGGTGGCGCCGATCGCCGACGACCTCCGATCGATAGCGCAGGGTTTAAAAGCACGCGGTCGGATCAAACGAGCCGCGCGCTTGCGTGATCGCAGTGACGAACTGACGCATCCCACTCATTACGAGCGAGCCTCCCAGCATCCAACGATTGACCACGCGTAAGTGTGTGCATCGCCCTCTGCCGATGGCTACCCTACCGTAAGCGGTGCGCCGCAATCAGCATCAATGAACTCAATTAGGAAAGAAGCGATTGCGCGGGCGCGGAAGCCCGAGATGTTCGCGTAAAGTCGTCCCTTGGTAATCGCGGCGAAACAGGCCACGGCGCTGTAGCTCGGGAACGATATGCGCGACGAAATCCTCAAGCCCACCGGGTAAGTACGGAAACATCACGGTGAAGCCGTCGCAGCCTTCAGTGAACAGCCATTCCTCCATCTCGTCCGCGATTGTTTTCGAGGTGCCGACCATGGCGAGACCGGAATAGCCACCGAGCCTCTGCGCGAGCTGGCGCACCGTCAGTTTCTCGCGCGTTGCGAGATCGATCGCCCGCTGACGGCCACTCTTTGAAGCGTTGCTTTCTGGAATATTGTCCGGCAGCGGCTTGTCGGGATCAAATTGCGACGCGTCATGCCCGAGTGCGATGGAAAGCGAGGCAATGGCGTTGGCGTAATCGACAAGGCTGTCAAGTTTCGCGCGCTTGGCCCGTGCCTCCTCCACTGTGTCGCCTACGATGACAAAGCAGGCGGGTAAAATCTTCATGTGCTCGCGCGAGCGGCGAAGCTTTTCCATGCGGCCCTTCACCTCGGCATAAAACTGTCGGCCAGTGGCGAGGTCGCTCTGCGCTGTGAACACCGCTTCAGCTGTCTCCGCCGCAAGCTGCCGGCCTGCCTCCGACGCCCCGGCCTGCACGATTACCGGCCAACCCTGGACCGGCCGGGCGATATTGAGTGGCCCGCGGACGGAAAGATATTGGCCCATGTGATCGAGGACATGCATTCTCATCGGGTCAAAGAAAATGCCATGCTCGACATCGCGGATGAAGGCATCATCGGCCCAGCTGTCCCACAGGCCAGTTACCACGTCGTAAAACTCCCGCGCACGCCGATAGCGCTCGCCGTGCTCGACATGCTGCTCGAGGCCAAAATTGAGTGCGGCGTCCGGATTGGATGTGGTCACGATATTCCACCCGGCGCGGCCACCGGAGATATGATCGAGCGAGGCGAAGCGCCGCGCGATGTGATAGGGCGCGTCGAAGGTCGTCGAGCCGGTCGCAACCAGACCGATGCGTTCCGTGACCTGGGACAGGGCCGACAGCAGCGTGAATGGCTCGAATGAGGTCACCGTGTGGCTGCGCTTGAGCGCATCAGCCGGCATGTTGAGTACGGCCATGTGGTCGGCCATGAAGAAGGCATCGAACTTCGCCCGCTCGAGGAGCTGGATGGAATGTTTCAGATGCGCGAAGTTGAAATTCATGTCCGGCCACGCGCCGGGATAGCGCCAAGCTCCTGTGTGGATGCTCGCTGGGCGCATGAACGCACCGAGATGGAGTTGGCGTGACGACGTCATGTGGCGATCCTGCTCCGGAAAGTCGTAGCTCTACCTTACCAAGCCAAAGATGAACCGCTCATCGTGGTGGGAGCCGCTGGACCAGGTCAAAAAATCACAGAGCCAGCGAAATCGTAAAATTCCACGATCTTCCACGCCACTCAAGCGCATTGTCAGTTCTCAGACCCCCGGCACTCCGGCCAAGCCGTATGCAGCCTTGCGAATAGCGCAAGGCACGAAGCATCTCCGACGTTCGTAGCGCTGTTCGTGAGGGGTCCGCGTGTCTACCTGACCGGTCGCGGCCGGGTCCTTGTCAGTACCGTGCGTACCGGTCGGACCTACTGGCGGGTGAGCCGACTGACTGAGATGATCCGGCTTACGCGGCGGACAACCTCTTCCGGCGGCCGAAACGCGCTTGATCACAGCTGCCTGACGCACGCTTTCCGCGACCCCCGTCCCTGCGCTCGATATGGCCGTAGGCGAAGTGGCAAACGACAACGCGCGCGCCACCCGAACCAGCGAAAGCAATCGAGTTGCAGTTAGCCGACGACATGCAGGGCTCTGGCACAGACCCGCAGGTCTTCCACAAATCTCTGATAGGCCTCAACCTTCTCAACCGCATTACTGTCATCTTGGATGCGAAGCAAATAGGACGGGTGAATGGTGACAAGCACGCGGCTGCCGCCTTGCCCCTGCAGGATTTTGCCGCGAACCTCGGCAATCGTGACGGTCCTTCCCAACACCCCGCGGGCGGCTGTGGCGCCAAGCGCGACGACAAGATCGGGGTCGACGATC
>JASHYD010001362.1 GCA_030043175.1 Xanthobacteraceae bacterium
GTGCCGATCACAATCACTGGAGGCGTGTTAGCGGACGAGGCAATGCAGTTGTTCCGCAAATAGGTTGCGATTTCGCAACACGGGCGGAAGCCATGGAGGTTCCGTAGCACCGGAGGGACCGGTTCTCGCTACGCGGCTCGGCGAACTGCGACGACGCACTCAATTTCGCCGGCTCTCGCGGCATCTGCTCGCTGATCTCGCCGAGTTGGAACGCCGGGTTAGGGGGCTCGAATCGCCATCGCTTTCTCTTCACGCCATGGGTGTTCAAAGCGAGTGATGTCTCAGCATGGACCTCGCGGCGGGTGTGGATGCCAGGGGCCATCGTTGAGCTCAAAAGGCCGTCTTTGGTTGTTGTTGATCATAGCATTCTCTTCGCGTCGCCAATCCCAACATATTCGCCGCTGCTGGGGCACTTTGCGAGGAGCGTTTGGGGTGCCGGTTGCCTCCCGCCACCGCCTTGCGCTACATGAAAATGAGGCGGTTCGCGTCTCCGGCAGCAACGACATGGCGCACGCAAACGGCCAACGAAGGGGACCCAACCATGAAACCAACGGGATTGACTCGCCTTCTTGGCGCCGTGGCCTTTGGCCTTGCAGTCACTGGCGCCGCATTCGCGCAAAGCGTCAAAGTTGGCGCCATCTATCCATTGAGCGGAGTGGCCGCGTCCATCGGCGTCTATGCCAAGGCAGCCATTGAGGTCGCGGTGGATATCGTCAATAACGACCATCCCGAGCTCGGCAACTTGCCGCTAGCCAAGGGCGTCGGCCTCACGGGCCTTGGCGGCGCAAAACTCGAGGTGATTTTTGCCGACAACCAGGGTACTCCCGCGGCCGGGCAAAACCAGGCTGTCCGCCTCATCACCGAAGAGAAGGTTGTTGCCATCAACGGTGCCTATCAGTCCGGTATCACTTTGACGGCTAGCGCCGCTGCTGAGCGATATCGGGTCCCGTTCCTGACCGGCGACTCCGTTGCTGCCAACCTGACTGAGCGCGGCTTTAAGTGGTTTTTCCGCACCACGCCGATCGCTACCGATTTCGCGCGCATTTACATGGAATTCCTCAAGGACATGAAAGCAAAGGGAGCCAAGATCGACTCCATAGCGATCGTCCACGAGAACACCGAATACGGCACGTCGGTTGCATCCGTCGTCACATCGACTTTCAAAGCGAACGGGCTAAACATCACTCAGGACATTCCCTATTCCGCCAATACGAGCGACGTTCAAAGCCAAGTGCTGCAACTCAAGGACAAGAAGCCGGATGTGCTGATGTTCGTGAGCTATACGGCCGACGCAATCCTTTACGCCAGGACAATGAAGTCGCTCGACTACAAGCCGCCAATCATGATTGCCGACGATGCTGGTTTCTCCGACCCCTCCTTCGTTGCGGCAGTCGGGAATATCGTGCAGGGGGTGTTCAACCGCTCATCTTGGAGCGTTGGCGCACCCGGCACGACGACGTATCTTGTCAATGAGATGTACAAGAAGAAATCGGGCGTCGACCTCGACGATACCACGGCCCGCATCATGCAGGGCTTCCTGGTGCTGGTCGATGCCATCAATCGCGCTGGATCAACCGAACCAATCAAGATCCAGGGGGCGCTGCAGGCGACCGACCTTAAACCGAGCCAGCTTATCATGGGTTTCAAGGGTGTGAAGTTCGACGAGAAGGGCCAAAACGTCCTCGCCTCGGCGCTGATTATCCAGCTGCAGAACGGCGTGAACTACGTGCCGGTCTGGCCCAAGGATCAAGCGACTGCCGAGCCGGTTCTCGTCTACAGGGGATGGTGATTGTCTCTCCCGTTCGGGGAGCTCGCCAGGCAAGCAAAATCGTGTGGCGTGAATGTTTTTGACGCTCATACAGCTGATTGCGGGTGGGTTGCTCCTGGGCGCCGTCTATGCGCTATTCTCATCGGGACTGACGCTGATCTGGGGCATGATGAATGTCATCAACTTCGCGCATGGCGACTTCGTCATGCTCGGAATGTATGTGGCATTTGTCGTCTGGTCGGTGATGGGCGGCGGGCCCGCAGCCGCTGTCCCGATTGCCGCGCTGGCGCTCGCGAGCCTGGGGGTCGTGTGTTACTTCGTCCTGATCCGCCATATCATGCGCGGGCCGATGCTGGCGCAAATTCTCGGAACGTTTGGCCTCGCGCTCCTGCTGCGTTATTCGGCATTTTGGTATTTCGGAACGAGTTTTCGGACGTTGCCGGAGACGCTGGTGGGAGGGACATTGCTGATCGGTCCGATCCGCGTTGAATCCTCGCGGCTGCTCGCCGGCGTCGTCGCGCTGGTGGTTACGGCTTGCCTCCACCTGATCCTCACGCGCACGGCGCTCGGCAGCCGTATGCTGGCGGTCGCAGAGGACGCGACTGCGGCGGAATTGATGGGCATTCGGCCGGATCGCATGCAGGCGATCGCCTGGGCGTTGGCGGCTGCCGCGACCGGCGTTGCGGGTGCACTGATCGCGAACTTCTTCTACGTGGCACCGAGCGTTGGCGAGACGCTCGCGATCGTTGCTTTCGTCACCGTCTCACTGGGCGGCTTCGGTAGCGTTCCCGGCGCGCTGGCGGCCGGGCTTCTGATCGGCGTCATCGAGTCGGTTTCAGCCTATGCGATCGGCGCGATCTACAAAGATATCGTCGTCTATGCCCTGTTCGTGCTCGCCCTGTGGTTGCGGCCGGTAGGCCTGATGGGCAAGGCATGATGAAACGCACGGCATGGCCGATCTTTGGTATCATCCTGCTCGGCTATCCTCTGATATTCTCAACGCCATTTCAGCAACGTCTGGGCGCACTTATACTGCTCTCTGCCATCGGCGCGTCGGCCTGGAACATCGTTGGCGGTTATGCCGGCCTTATCTCGGTTGGCCATGCCGTGTTTTTCGGTTGCGGTGCCTACGGAGCGCTCGCCTCCTATAAATACCTCGGCCTGCCGCCCATCGGTGGGCTTCCAATTGGCGTCGTCGTGAGTATTGGCATTGCCGCCATCGTCGGTATCCCGACGCTGCGCCTGTCGGGGCATTATTTCAGCATGGCCACCATCGCGGTTGCGGAGCTGGTGCGGCTCATTGTGTCGAACATCGAGTGGCTCGGAGGGGCGCAGGGCCTTAGCGGCCCGCCGGTGCCGCGCACCGTGCTCGATTTCTCATTCATTTCGGCGTTGCCTTATTATTATTTGTTTCTCGGAGTGCTTACGATCGTGCTTGCCGTTACACGACAGATGGAGCGCGGCCGCATCGGGTATTATCTGCGTGCCATCCACGACAGCGAACGAGCAGCGCGCTCGCTCGGCGCTCCGGTGTCTCGTTATAAACTCTACGCCTATATGATGAGCGCGGCCCTCACAGCGGTCGCCGGTGCCCTATATGCTGTTATGTTTGGCTTCGTCGACCCGGAATCCGGACTCGGCATCTTGATCTCCGTCAAAATGGTGATCATGGCTGCGCTCGGCGGCGCTGGGCTATTGCTCGGTCCCCTGATGGGCGCGGTAATTTTGGTGCCGCTGGAGGAACTCTCCAATAGTTTGTTGGGAGGTGTCGGCCCAGGCGTTACCTTCATGGTCTATGGCGCGATCATCGTCGTCATTGCCCGCCTGCAGCCGGGAGGGCTGCTGAGGCCTATCCTTGGTGCGCTGCGCGAGCGCAGCGACAAAGTCGTGAGGCGGCCGTGCTGATCGAGGCGCGCAATGTCACCAAGACCTTCGGCGGTTTCAAAGCGCTCGATAACGCAAGCCTTGCCGTAGAGTCGAGCATGATTCTCGGCCTAATCGGTCCCAATGGAGCCGGCAAATCAACTCTGTTCAACTGCCTCACGGGCGATGTATCCCCCACATCGGGCGAAGTGCTTCTCGATGGCCACGATATAACCCGATTGCCCCCCGAGGAGCGTGCACGCCTCGGGCTTGCCCGCACCTTTCAGGTGCCCCAGACTTTCGAGCAGATGACTGTACTCGAGAACGTGATGATTGGCGCGTTCTTGCGGACAGCCCACACCGGCGAGGCCATGGATCGCGCCCGCGAGGTGATTGAGGATGTTGGTCTTGGAGCCGTCGCCGGGGCACCGGCTCGAAGTCTCGGAACGCCGGGGCGCAAGAGGCTTGAGATCGCGCGCGCACTAGCAACCAGTCCGAGAGTGCTGCTGCTCGACGAGGCGATGGCCGGCCTGATGCCTGCGGATATTCACCGGGCCATCGCGCTGATCCGGAAAATCCATACTGCGGGCATCACTATTATCATCGTGGAGCATATCATCGAGGTCATCGTTTCGGTAGCAAAACAGGTCATCGTGCTTCATCAGGGCCGCGCAATCGCCAATGGCACGCCGACGGAAATAACCCGCAATCCGGAGGTGATCGAGGCCTACCTCGGCAAGCGCAACCTCTCTTCTGCTGCGTCGACGCGAGAAACAGACAGCGCATTGCCATGACGTTACTTACTGTCGAGCGCATTGAAGTACGTTACGGCGATCTCGTCGGCGTCGCCGAGGTCTCGCTCGAAGTTCCAGTAGGCACCGTTGTCGCCCTGCTCGGTTCCAACGGCGCCGGGAAAACGACGACCCTCAATGCTATTGCGGGTCTGGTCCCGACTACCAAGGGATCGATTATGCTGGCAAGCGAGCGCATCAATGGCAAGCCCGCCTACGCAATCGTGCGCAAGGGACTCGCGCTCTCGCCAGAGGGTTGGCGGCTATTTTTGCAGCAAAGCGTCGAGAGAAACCTCCGCCTCGGTGCGACGCCGGTCGCCAACCGCTCGCGCCAGGCAGCGTTGCTCGAACGGGTTTATGCTGTCTTTCCAAGGCTGGCTGAGCGGCGCCATCAATATGCCGGCACCTTGTCGGGTGGGGAGCGTCAAATGTTGGCAATCGGGCGCGCCCTGATGAGCGACCCCAAGATCTTGATGCTCGACGAACCGAGTCTCGGCCTTGCTCCCGCCGTGGTCGATGTCCTCTACGAAACGCTCGTCCGCCTGCATCGAGAGGGGTTGACCATTCTGCTTGCGGAGCAAGCCATCGAAATGGCCCTTGAAGTGGCGGACCACGCCTACGTGCTGCAAGTGGGCAGAAGCGTTTTGTCAGGGCCCGCACGCCAGATCGCTGGGGATCCAGAGGTGCAGCGGATCTACCTTGGGGTTGGCGCTGCAGCGGGGTGATTCCCGTTCGCGGCCGGGCGATCGTTTCTGGGGCAGCGACGGTTTGGCGATCCAAAGCGTCCCGAAGCCGCCGAGCCCGTCGAGCCACGCCCATGCATAGAGGACCACCCGCGCAACCCTGTACTTGTCGGGAGGCCTATAGTATAGTCCCCTAGCCTATCCACCACCCGTCTCCCATGTTCCATGCAAAACCACCTGAGTGCCTGTCGTGCGCGCAATCACCGCTGGCGCGCCCGCAGAGCGTGCCAGCGTGGCGGCTATGATCGGCCGGCTAGCCATTGGGGTCCTCGCGGCCGCCTGTGGGATCACTGTCGCGAGTTTGATTCCCGAGATTCCGCAGGCAGTTCGCTATGCCGTTGAATTGATCACTGGTGCAGAACCAGTGCATGCAATCGAAACGGGAGGTGGAGCCGAGCAAGGCAAATCGAAAGCCGACTCCGGCATCGAAATTGGCGACGAGCGCGCCGCCATCAGGTTGACGGATGAACAGATCGAGACATCCGGCATCGAGCTTGCTGCCGTGCAGGACGGCACGCTTGTTCGCCGCATCATCGTGCCCGGAACCATCGTGCCGGACGCCGACCGAATCGCCCGAGTATCAGTCAAACTATCAGCGACCGTTGCGGAACTGCGTAAGAAGCTCGGCGACACCGTCGAGAAAGGCGAAGTCATCGCGGTGCTTGAAAGTCGCGAGGTTGCCAATGCCAAGAGCGAATACCTTGCGGCCCGCCTCAACAACGATCTGCAGACAAACCTCTACGAGCGGGACAAGATTCTGTGGGACCGCCACGTCATCGCGGAGCAGATCGTGCTGAGATCGCAGGGCGCGGCGGCGCAGGCACGGATAAATTTGGACATTGCCCGCCAAAAGCTGCTTACCCTGGGCGTGACGGAAGATGAGCTTGCGGCGCTTCCCGACGAGCCGGGAACGGGCTTGCGTCGACAGGAAGTTCGCGCGCCGATAGCGGGACGTGTGGTCGACCGCAAGGTGGACCTCGGCGCCGCGGTCGGACGCGACAATCTGGAGAGCGAGCTATTCACCGTGGCCGACCTCGACCGTGTCTGGGTCGAACTCGCCGTCGGCCCGACCGACCTTCCACGGGTGGCTGAGGGGCAGACTGTGTCGATCGCTGCCCATGGGGTTGAAAAGCGCGCGGTCGGCAAGATTGTCTTCGTTGGTCCGATACTCGACAAGGAGACCCATTCGGCGCGCGTCGTGGCGGAGATCGCCAATCCTGACGGCAACTGGCGCCCGGGCTCGCTCGTCCAGGCCGTGATAGCGATCGGGCAGCGCTCCGCGGCGCTGGCGGTGCCCGCGAGCGCCGTCCAGACCATCGGCAAGACGCGCGTCGTGTTCGTTCGTACGCAAGACGGCTTCGAAAGGCGTCCCGTTACGCTTGGCGACGGCGACGATCGGCTGTTCGAGGTGCTGTCCGGTGTTCGCAACGGCGAGGCAATCGCGGTCAGCAATACGTTCGTGCTCAAGGCCGAGCTCCTAAAGTCGGTGGCTGAGGATTGACGTCGCCATGATCAGCAGGCTGCTTTGCTTTTCCGTCGAGGCCCGTTGGCTCATTGTCTTCTTGACCCTCGTCATTGCTGCTTACGGCTCGTCCCAATTGACGGATTTGCGGCTCGATGCGCTTCCTGACATCACCAACAAACAGGTCATGATCAATTATGCGGCGCCGGCGCTCGGGCCAGAGGACGTGGAAAAGCGCATCACTTTTCCGATCGAAGCGGCAATTTCGGGTCTCGCCGGCATCGAAAGCACGCGATCCTTCTCGCGCAATGGCTACGGGCAGGTGACCGCGATCTTCCGGGAAGACGCCAATCTCTACTT
>JASHYD010000141.1 GCA_030043175.1 Xanthobacteraceae bacterium
AAATGCAGGAATTTCCGACGTGCAAGTTTCATCGCCCTCATCTCCGGCGTTTCAGAAATCTGGCTTGAAGAACCTCAAGCTGGCCTTCACGGTGGCGCTGTCCGGCTTCCAAAGCGGGGGCGCTATGCGTTCGGCAATCTCGAAGCGACACCGATCGTCGAGGACGGCATCATCTACGTACCGGACTGGCGATGATCAATGTTCGCACCAGGCAAAAGTGAATACACTTCCAAATAATCGCCCGCCGTGGGCACTGACGCCGCCCTTAAATTTACAGGACTTCGGCCGTCCCGTTGGCAGCTCGCGATCTACATTACGTCAATTCCCGTACGTCAGGAAGGGCGCGATGTCGGGTCTTGGCCCACCTCTGCCAACTTGCGCGGTGCACGAAGCGGGGCGGCTAGCTCGGGTACTTCGGACGTGCCGCTCATGTTACCCGAACCGGCCATCTGTTGAGGCGCCGGGTTGTGGGTGTTGGATCACTCTACCTTGATATTAGCCGCCCGAATGACCTTGCCCCACTTTTCGGTGTCGTCGGCAATAAGCTCCCGAAAATCGGCGGGCGAACTTGCAAACGGCGTGTAGCCCAGGTCCACAATCCGCGCCTTAAGTTTGGGATCGGCCAGTCCGGCATTGATCTCCTTGTTGAGCTTGTCGATGATCTCAAGAGGGATGTTCCTCGGCGCCCCTACGCCCAACCAATCAGTTGCCTCGTAGCCTGGGACAAATTCCGCCACGGTGGGGATGTCGGGCAATAGCGCGGCGCGCGAGACCGAGGTGAGTGCTAAGGGGCGCAGCTTGCCGGTATTGATATATGAGATCGAAGACGCAACGCTGTCGAATATGACTTGCACCTGTCCGCCCATCAAATCGGTCAAAGCCGGTCCGGTGCCGCGATACGGCACATGGACCATGTTGACCCCGGCCATCAGCTTGAAGAGCTCGCCGTAAACATGATTAATGCTGCCGATGCCGGCCGAGGCCATGTTGATCCTGCCGGGATTGGCGTTGGCATAGGCGATGAACTCCGGAACCGTTTTGGCTGCGAACGACGGGTTCACCTCCATCACAGCCGGGCCGCCGCGCCAAATGCTCGCAATCGGCGCGATGTCGCGGACGAATTTGAAACTGAGTTGCTCATAAAGGGTGGCGTTGATTGCTTGCGGCGTACTGATCATCATAAGCGTATAGCCGTCCGGGGGCGAATTCACGACCGCCTCGGTCGCGAGGTTGGAGGCCGCGCCTGGTCGATCCTCGATGACGAACGGTCGGCCGAGCCGCTCCGATAGCCATTGCCCCATCAATCGAGCGACAATGTCGGCCGCGCCGCCCGGTCCGAAGCCGACGATCAATCGCACTGGCCGGGACGGATAGGTCTGCGCCGTTGCGATGCCCGAGGTGGCCGGCACAGCGACAGCGCCCGCGGCTAAATGCAAGAATTTGCGACGGGAAGTTTTCAAATTAGTCATGTGCGTGCTCTCCTGGATCGGCGCTCGCAGCGCCTTAATATGCTGAGTGATGAAAACCCGCCGACGGCACGTCAACTGCCTATTGCAATGATCGGGATTTCCGCACCGTCCCGAAGGCAGCTCCGGTAAAATGCTACACCGAGTTCGCCAGGCCGCGGAAGGGGCCTCGACGATGTTTTTGCAGTGCATTCGTCTGTTGTTGGCCCGAAGCCGGAGTGGCGACCCTTCGTCTTGGCAGAGCCGCAGTTGACGTAACTTCGGACGTGCCAATCATGGAGTCTGATTGGCCGCCCATGCCCCTCAGCGGACCTGACCCGCCCTAAATAGTCATCGCTTTAAGCCACGCCACACTCGAAGCAACTTTCCGTTTTCTGAATAAGTCATGCGTTCTCCTGTGAAGATGAACTCTTCTTGGCCCGAATTTAGATGCAGGGTCGGTCCCTCAACTGAAATGATAAACTTGCGCATGCCCTCGAACCCTCCCACGGTCAATTTTGTCACGCCAAGCCGTTTGTCTGAAGTTGGAGCGAGTGTCGTAACCATACGAGAAGCTCGTTTCATCCAGGACAAAGGTGCCAAACTGAGTGATCGAGAGTTTGCTGGTCTCGTTGGCATTATTTAGAAGGACGGCGACCACGGACCCATCCTTCAACACAAAACGACCATCCACCTGTGGTGGCCGCAGCACCGCTTTATCGACGTGCCATTCTTCGAGGAAGTACAAGCCTTCGATTATGTTTCTTAGCTCGGGAATAGACGCCATCAGCTCACACTATTCGGCCGTTTTGAGCCGCGCCCAATATCGATCCCGCAAAAGCCGCTTGTAAAGTTTTCCCGTAGGCAACCGCGGCAACTCAACTTCGAAATCAATAGAGCGAGGACATTTCTGGCGCGCGAGATGGTCGGTGCAGAATGCGATCAGTTCGTCTGCGATTCCTGGCCCAGGCGCGATACCGGGTACGAGCTGGACGACTGCTTTCACCTCCTCTCCCAGATCATCGTTCGGCACGCCAAAGACAGCCGCATCCATGACCTTTGGATGCGTGATCAGCAAGTTCTCGCATTCCTGAGGGTAGATATTAACGCCACCCGAGATGATCATGAACGTAGCGCGGTCAGTGAGATAGAGATAGCCGTCTTGGTCCAGATAACCCACATCCCCGGCCGTACAGAGCGAGCCATCCCTCGAATGCGCTTTCACAGTCTTCTCGGCGTCATTGAAATATTCAAAGGGCGTGGGGCTCCTGAACCATAAAGTACCGGGCACTCCCGTTGGGCAGGAATTCATCTGGTCGTCGAGGACTTGCACGCTCCCATATACCATCCTGCCCACAGTTCCCTTGCGCGCTAGCCACTCGGCACTGGTGCACGCGGCCAAGCCAAACGATTCCGTTGCGCCATAGTATTCGTGAATGATCGGCCCCCACCATTCGATCATCCGTTCCTTAACGGGCACGGGGCAGGGCGCGGCACCGTGAACCGCGACTTCTAGCGAAGACAGATCGTAGCGATATCGGGTTACCTGTGGCAACTTTAGCATTCGCGAAAACATTGTCGGCACGAGATGGCTGTGTGTCACCTCGTAGCGCTCAACCAGCTCCAAAAAGCGCTCGGCGTCGAAACGCTCCATGATGACGACTGAGCCACCGGCACGAATTGTCAGGCCCACTCCCAACTGCGGTGCAGCATGATAGAGAGGGGCGGGCGATAGATAGATCACCCCTTCATGATACTGCCATAGCTGTTTGAGGAACGCGAACAATGGAGGGGGCTGGCGCGGCTGCTGCTCGGGCAGAGCCCGTAAAACCCCTTTCGGTCGCCCGGTCGTGGCCGAGTGCCTCATCGACAACCGGTGTAGCCGGAAATTGCGCGCTTGCCTCTTGTAGATTTTGCATCAGTCCGCCGTCACCGCGCCCGTCAACAATGAGGCAGAGATCGATATTTGGGCAGTTCCGAAGAGCCGCCACGGCGACATCTCGCTTGGCTTCGGACGTTATCAAAGCCTTCGATTCACTGTTGTTCAAAATATAAGCGACCTCATCCGGTGTAAGATGAGAGTTCACGCACGTATAGTACAGGCCCGCGCGCTCACCAGCACCACAGCTCTCAAGGTAGTGAGCGTTATTTTCCATAAAGATCGCAAAATGGTCGAGCCGGTGCAGACCATTTGCCCGCAACAAATGAGCTAGGCGATTCGTGCGCGCCTCCAGGTCGGCGTAGGTTACCGACGCGCCTGTGCCGTTGCGCACGGGTGACCGCGTGCTCCCCAGGATACACGTTCGTTTCCTATCTGTCGTCAGCTACCCCAACAAGGTGGCTGTACTCTTCGAAGACTTTACCTACTCAGGTTCAGCGCTAGACGCCTTCACCACTTGCCCCACTTCTCTGTTCCGTCGAAAGGAAACTTTCTAAACTTCCAGTCGATGCAATGAAGGGCACCGTCTAGCTCGATGTCGAGCACGCGAATGCCCGGCTACAATGCCGCATCCCACAAGCAAAACGGCAAGCGCCCCTTCATTCTGCCTTAATGCCGAACTCCTTGATTATCGGCCACCATCTTTCTGCACCGGCTTTTACTAGCGTGCCTAGAGTTTCTGGCGTCTGCTGTTCGCGTGGAAAAAGCTCATGTCCCAGATCAGTGAGCCGTGACCGAACCGCCGGGTCAGCCAGCGCCTCGACCGCTGCCGCATTGAGCCTCCCAACGATTTCCTTAGGCGTGTCCCTTGGTGCGAAAAGGCCGAACCAAGTGGAATAGGAAACGCCCGGCAGTCCCATCTCGGTAAAGGTGGGAACGTCCGCAGCTGCTGCAGATCGCCGATTGCTTACCGCCGCGTACGCCTTGACACTTCCGGCTCGCACCAACGCCATTGCATCCAATGCATCGAACATCAGATCGATTTGACCGGCCACAAGATCCTGCCTTGCTGGAGCGACGCCGCGATAGGGCACGAGAGTTAGTCTCGTTCTGGTTTCTTTTTGAAAGGAGATGCTCAAAAGCCTGAAACCAGCGGTAACAACTCCCGCAGACGCCGCTTCAGGATTAGCTTTCAGCCAGGCGATTAACTCTATTAAATCGTTCGCCGGTATGTTTTTTCTTGCAAAAAGAGCAAGCGGAACCGTGGTAAGAGGCGCAATTGGAACAAAATCGTTCAGCACATCGTAGGGAAGTTGCCACTGCTGTGCTCGACACCGCCGCAAGTGCTGCGGTGTTCATTGCCAGATCAAGAAAATGACGCCTCGCAATCCTCATAATTGCCCCCCAGCAGCAATCACGCGACAGTCGGTAGTCGCGCCGTCACGCAATTCTATGGATATGACGTTCTTGCGGCCCGCCGTTGCTTTGACGCTACCGTTAATTCACAGGACTTCGGCACCAGTTTGAAAATTCTCCCAAATACGTGACTGTGCCAGCGAGAAAGTCTTCCGACCAACTTTCTTTCCTCGCAGATTAGCGGATAGTCCGCAATTGGCCCAAGGCTGCCGACTTGGGCGCTGCAGCAAAGTTGGCAGCTATCTCGGGTACACCGGACGTGCTGGCAAACGTAGCCGCAATGGCAGCCGGGCCGTGCGATCAACTCGCGATAACAGACATTCTCGCTTCTAATCGACTTTCGGCCCATCGAATGCGCCCTCTATCCGACTCTATCCGAGGGATACGATCCAGTATCGGTTGGGGGCGAGGTTTGTTGGGAGGAGCAATCGAGACTAGCCCGCGCTCCGATGTTGCGACGCAAAAGCGAAGCGTTGCCAAATCTTTAGGCCATCGGCACTCAAATGATTGCGCTATAGTTCTTGAGCTAACCGACCGAAAGCAGTCGGTAGGGAGGAACCAAGTGAGTGTAGAACATTTCCGGCGGCGTGCCGACGAATGCCGCCGCCTTGCCTCCGTCGCTCGGAACG
>JASHYD010001363.1 GCA_030043175.1 Xanthobacteraceae bacterium
CGATTTCCGCCAGCGGATCTGTGCATTCCACCACCATGATGGCGCCGGGTTGTAAGCGCGACAGGGCCTTGCGGGTCCGCAGCGCCGGTAAGGGACATTTGAGACCACGCAAATCCACGGTAATTGCGTCGGCGGTGTCGTTCATGCGATGTCGATCCGATTGGCCTGATGGGGGACGAATCCTACTTTCGGCGCGCGTCGTCGAGAATCAACGTCGCACCTTTCTCGGCGATCATCATGGTGGGCGCATTGGTGTTGCCCGAGGTGATCGTCGGCATCACCGAGGCATCGACGACGCGCAAACCCTCGACACCCAAAACCCGTAATCTCTCATCGACCACCGCAAATGGATCGGTCTCGCGCCCCATCTTGGCGGTGCCCACCGGGTGAAAAATGGTGGTGCCGATATCACCGGCGGCTCTAACGAGGCTTGCATCATCATCGCCGACGCACGGACCGGGCAGATATTCCTGGGGCCGGAATCGCCTCAGCGCCGGTTGCGCCACGATACGCCGCGCCAGCCGCAATGAATCGGCGGCGACGCGGCGATCCTCATCGGTCGCGAGGTAATTCGGGCTGATGGTGGGTGGCGCGTCCGGGTCGCGGGAGCGCAGTCGCAATTCACCGCGGCTGGTCGGCTGGATATTGCATACGCTTGCCGTGAAGGCGGCAAAGACGTGCAGCGGCTCGCCGAAGCGATCGAGCGACAGCGGCTGGACGTGGAACTGGATATTGGCGCGCTCGCGTGACGGATCGGAGCGGGTGAACAGTCCAAGCTGCGATGGCGCCATTGCCAACGGCCCGCGGCGCAGAAACGCATATTCCAGCCCCAAGCCGATGCGGCCAAGAACAGAATGATAGATCGTGTTTAGCGTTTTCACGCCCGACACCTTGAAAACCGCACGCAGCTGCAAGTGGTCGTGCAGGTTTTTGCCAATGCCCGGCCGCTCAAGCACCATCTCGATGCCATGCTGGCGCAATTGCTTCCCTGGTCCGACCCCGGACAGCATCAGCAGGTGAGGCGACCCGATGCTGCCTGCAGCGAGAATGACGTTGCCTCCGCGCGCGCGCCGCAGAGCGCCATGCTGTCGCCATCTCACCGCGACGGCGCGTCGGCCGTCGAACTCGACACATTGCGCGTGGCAGCCGATTTCGAGACGCAGATTGGGCGACCTCAGTGCGGGTTTGAGAAAACCGCGCGCTGCCGACCACCGCCACCCGCGCCTCTGGTTGACGTGGAAGAAGCATGAGCCTTCGTTGTCGCCGGTGTTGAAATCCGCGATCGGCTTGATGCCGGTCTGCCCGGCGGCATCGCGAAACGCTTCAAGCAATTCCCAGCGCACCCGCTGTTGCTCGATCCGCAATTCGCCGCCCACTGCATGACTGGCCGAGGCCCCAAGGAAGTGATCTTCGTGCCGCTTGAAATAGGGCAGCACGTCGTCCCACCCCCAGCCCGTCAGCCCAAGCTGGCGCCAATGATCATAGTCGGCCGCTTGTCCTCGCATGTAGATCATGGCGTTAATGGAGGATGAGCCGCCGATCACCTTGCCGCGCGGATAGTGGAGGATGCGGCCGTTGAGGCCCTTCTCCGGCTCAGTCTTGAACATCCAATCCGAGCGCGGATTGCCGATAGCAAAGAGGTAGCCGGCCGGGATGTGATACCAGATCCAGTCATCGCGCCCGCCGGCCTCCAACAGAAGCACCCGGTTGCGCGTATCAGCCGATAGACGGTTGGCCAGGATGCAGCCGGCCGACCCGGCGCCGACGATGATGTAATCGTAGTCGCCTTCAATTATTTGGAAAGGGCTCATAAGTGCAATTTGCGCGGAAAGGCGGGCCCGTGCAATATCGGGCGCGCGCGCCCGGCTTTTGCAATTAGTTGCGAATCGGTGGGCCCAGCAATGCCCTTGATGAATCAGCGCCCGCAAGCTGCCTGCCGAACTTCATTGCAAGGTCACCGGCTTTGACAAACGCGCGTTGACCTGCCCGCCCCCCAGGTGGGCTCAATTGCCAAATTCGATCGCAATAAACGGAGTGCGGGACGCACGCCTTCCGTCCGATCAAGTCATGGTGCCAACTTCCGAGGGAACCATGGCAAAATCCTACTATAGCACCGTGTTTGACCATCCTGCTGATCGCGTATGGTCTTTCGTTCGCGATTTTGGCAACTACACTTTATGGGTTGACGGCGTCGACGATGTTCACATCGAGCAAGGCAAAGCCGGCGACACGGTAGGGGCGGTCCGCTGCGTGCGCATCGGGGACACGCAAGTCCGCCAGCGACTTCTCGCTCAAGTCGCATAGCGTTTGCGTTCTCCTATGTTTTCAGGCGGTTAGGATTCGGTTTGCGCACGGTTGCGCTTGCGTTTGCGCAAATTCTGTCCGGTTTCGTTCTCGCTGATCTTCTTCGCCATACCGGTGCCGGCGAGCTTCTTGCGGTCGGCCTCCGCCGTATAGAGTTCGACCATCGCAAGCGTCTTGTGGCCGCTGATGGACATCAACTCGTGTGTCGTGTTGCCGGCATCCGCCAATCGAGTCATGCCGCCTTTCTTTAGGCCATAAAGGCGACATCGTGCCGGCAACCCGGCCGCTGTTGCCCATTTGGCGAATTCATCGCCGAGACGGCTATTTGACAGCGGCTTGCCTGTTGAGGACACGATATAAGTG
>JASHYD010001364.1 GCA_030043175.1 Xanthobacteraceae bacterium
ATCACCAGCGTGTCGCCCTCGTACCAGCCGATCGAGTGGCCCTGCCAGCTTGGCGCCAAGATCTCGGGATGCCGCTCGTTCAGGCGAACATGGCGCACCGTGTTGATCAAGTAGAGCAATATAACCTCGTCTCTCTGCTGCAGAATCTGTACGGCGAAATGCGTGCTCAGGACAAAAGGCGGGGGCTCGGGCCAGCACGTGTTGTGCAGGTCCGGTGCCACCACGCCCCTGAGCGCCAACTCGCCGAAGTTTTTGACTGCTGCTGCGGCCTCGGGCTTCAAGATTGGGTTGGTATGATCGCCAAGCCACCATCCCGTACGGGGGAAACAACACGGATTCAGCACGACCACCGTGCCATCGGCTTTACCTTCTTCCGCGGTAACAGGACCGAGGCCTGAAGGCGGCGGCTCGAAAAACAGCAAATCCCGTCCCCACGGGCCGGAGAGATCGGGATATTTAAGTAGCTCGTCGGCGGCCCGCGCGTCCAGGACCCCTAACGCCAGGATGGCGATGCAAGTTGCAATCCGTGCAAGCGTGCGAGCGCAAATTCGATTGAACATTTATGATCTCCCTTCATCGATCTTGCCTTGATCCCGCGGGCCGCCTCGTATTTGGGGCGCCAGATCGCGCGCCGTACCTCGCCACCAGCGAACTGCGCCCGCAAGTGTAAGGTCCGTTGATTTTGTAATGGACGCCCGCCGTAGGCACTGACGCTGCCGTTCAATTCGCAGAACATCGGCACGTCCCGCTGGCAGCTCGGAGACGAATCTACGTCGGCACCCTCGCCTGACAACTAAAGGTGCAATTTACATCGAGCAATCAGTATTGCGCTCACGCGTAAACAAGTTAACGTTGGCGCTATGAGAAGGTCAATACCGTACCCAACAATGCGCGTTTGAGATGCGCCAATTTGAAAATTCTGCGCCAACTAGCCCTCTGCACAGAGGTTTTGACTGGTTGTCCGAGCGGACTCCCTTTATCTGTGCGCCGACGCCACTCGCGCGGCGCACCGAGGTCGTCAGCTATCCGATGAACTGCGGACGTGTCAGGCCAGCAACCAGCACAGCCGTTGATGACCCTCATTGGCCATCAGCCCCGCTCCTCTGAGGCAACACCCGCGATCAGGGGCGCGTGCGGCTGCGGATCAGATAGGAATCGTATGAATACTCGGCGACCTGCCACCACAGATATTGCTCGTTCCGAAAGCCCAGCAACGATTCCCACACCCTCTTGAAATCCGCATTCTTCGCGGAGGTCTCCGCGTAGAATTCGAGAGCCGCCTTCAGGCAGGCGTCCATGATTGTGGGAGAAAAGGCACGCAGCTTTGTACCTCCGGCCAGCAAGCGTCGCAGGGCAGGAGGATTTACCGCATCGTACTTTGCTAGCATCCATTCGTTCGACCGCGATGCGGCGCTGCGCAGGATTGACTGATAACTTGGCGTCAGAGCATTCCACTTGTCGAGATTGAAGAAGTACTGAGTCATCGCTTGGCCTTCCCACCAACCCGGGTAGTAGTAATACGGGGCGATCTTTTGAAGCCCGAGTTTCTCGTCATCATAGGGGCCGACCCATTCGGCGGCGTCGATAGCCCCTTTCTCCAAGGCCGGATAGACATCGCCCGCAGCGATTAGCTGCGCCACCACGCCAAGCCTAGCGAGAATTGTGCCGGCAAATCCGGCAACACGAAATTTCAGGCCTTGCAGGTCCGAGACTTCCCTGATTTCCTTGCGGAACCAACCGCCCATCTGGGCACCGGTATTCCCGGCCAAAACCGCGTAGACATTATATTTCTTGTAAAAGTCATTCATCAGTTCTGTGCCGCCGCCGAAGAACCACCATGAATTTTGCATGCGGGCGTTCGGGCCGAAGGGCACGGTGGTGGCGAATGTAAAAGTCGGGTCCTTGCCAACATAGTATTGGGACGACGTGTGGGACATTTCGATGGTGCCCCTTTGCACCGCGTCGAGTGCGGTGAGGGCCGGCACGATTTCACCTGCCGCGAACAGTTGAATCTGAAACTTATTGTCGGTTGCTTCGGCTACTGCCTTAGCGAAAACTTCACTGCCCCCATACAGCGTGTCCAGTGACTTGGGAAAACTTGAAGTTAATCGCCATTTGAGTTCAGGCATTGATTGCGCGATGGCGGGCTTGGCAACGGCGGTTGCCACGAGCCCGACACCGGTTGCTTGCAGAAATTGACGACGTTTCATGATCGGCTCTCCAATGGGCGCCGGGGCCGGGGGCCACCGATGCGGCCGCATCGGCCGCCAGTGAACTACAGACGAGAGGCACCGTATGTGAACTCGTTCACGCAGCGCCGGAGTTGTGTTCAGCAAATGCAAGCTGCCGAGTGGAGATGGCAGGTCTTGGCCCAGAACTGACGACTTACGCAGTGCAATAAACTCGTCAGCTATCCGAGGTACACCGGCCATTAGATCAATGTATTTGTCACACGACAACTGGTCATGTGGGCAACGGCAGCGGACTGATCCCACCGAGCCCCAGCGCTGCTCGCCAACCCGTCGAAATCTCTGTGCAGAGGTACTAGCGTTCTGCTATGGGGCTCCTTTATGCTCGCATACCCCTGTCGCCATCGATAAAGGCGGATAAACCGTTTTCCCCAACCTTAAAAGCCAATGACACCTCCGGGCGGTCCTATCGGCTTCCGGTGCTCCCGATTGCGCAACACAAGTTAATCGCCTGCGGCGGCATAGCGCCGTGCGCTGTCGGCGTCGAAGACGATCTCGCCATCGGCATCTCCGGTTTCTTCGCCATGACCCAGTATCGGCCGCGAGCTATGTAGGTTCAATCCGACTGAAGTGGTGCGTAGCGATCTTGATCTTGATAGCTCCTGATTACGGATTTGGGCGGACGGTCAAATACCATTTTAGGAAGTCATCGAAGAGAGCCTGACGCTCGATGTCCGTGAGTTGAGGGGGAGGTTTTTCATTCTTTTCGCCGTTTCCTGGCAATTGGTCGTGTTGCTCGGCGTTGGCGACGCCATTCGTTGCTGGAGGCGGCTTAGTTTGCGACCGCTCGCGACTCACTATTTTGTTGGTCCTGAGGTGCTTCGGCGAAGTGAGCTTACGGTCTTCAGCTCCTCTCGCGGACGGGCGTCTGATGGCCGTGTCATTCCCGGGATCGGCATCGCCCACAAATCCAGCGATCCCGTTGAACTCTACCTGATACCAGCCGCCTATACAGTCGATCGTCTCCAATTCGGTGCCGCGCGGTACACGACCGATTGCCCTAAAATCTCCCCCTGGCCCGGCGCGCAGAACAACGTCGCTTCTGACGGTCGCTACGACGATTGAGTTGTCCTCAACCGTATTTTGTGGGGATTGTGATCGTCGATAATGCACACGGGAACGCCAATGGCCAGCCTGATTGACCGATCGATCTGGCTTTCCAACGCATTCGCTAGCCTCACCTGCTGCCAAATTCAGACAAAGGAACATCGCTGCCGCAAGCGAGTTCACAAAAAACGCATTGAAATGATAGGGCACTGTACCCTCCATGGGATAGATCAGCCAAATGACGGTCTGATTGCGGACACT
>JASHYD010001365.1 GCA_030043175.1 Xanthobacteraceae bacterium
GCACTGTTCCGGCGCCAAATAGGCGATCCTCGGTCGGTAGTTCCTTCATTTTCGCCGCAACAGCCTTGCCATCGCCATCGGCCTTCATGGCTTCGACGGCTTTGAGATAGTGGATCACCGACGAGTACACGCCGGCGTGAGCCATGGTCGGAAACTTGCCTGGGCGTTCAACCTGCCAGCGTTTCGTCCAAGCTCGGTTGTTATCGTTCATGTCCCAATACCAAGTTTCCGTGGCGGTCAGCCCTTGAGCAGATTGAAGTCCCAGCGCCGCCACATCTGCTGCAAACACCAGTAGACCGGCGAGACTCTGACCGCCTTTGACAATGCCGAACTCGCCTGCCTGCTTGACCGCGTTGATAGTGTCGCCACCCGCGTTGGCAAGGCCAATCACCTTCGCCCTGGACGCCTGAGCCTGTAACAGGAACGACGAGAAATCATTGTTGTTGAGCGGATGGCGGACGCGCCCCAGCACCTTGCCTCCGTTGGCTTCGACTACCGCGGCGGTGTCGCGCTCTAAGGCGAGCCCGAAAGCATAATCCGCAGTTATAAAGAACCAAGTATTGCCGCCGGTCTTCACCATGGCCTTGCCGGTGCCGTTAGCGAGCATCCAAGTATCATAGGTCCAATGAATCGTATTGGCATTGCATTTGGGGCCCGTGAGGTCCGAAGTGGCAGGGCCGGAACCCAAGAACAACTTGTTTTTCTGACGCGCCGCCTCACTCACCGCTAGCGCAGCGGCAGAATTGGGTACATCAACAATCACATCGACCTTCTCTACGTCGAACCAGGAGTTCGCAATGCTGAAAGCAAGGTCTGCTTTGTTCTGATGATCGGCCGAGATGATTTCGACCTTCATGCCTTTGGCTGCAGCACCGAAATCTTCGACGGCGAGCTTCGCGGCTGTCACCGAGCCCGGACCGCCGTTATCAGCATAAAGGCCGGACATGTCCGACATGACGCCGATCTTGATGACGCCATCCGTGTATTGGCCATGTGCCGCACTGCTCGTAAGAGCCGCAGCAACAAATACAACGATGTTGCGCATTGACGTCATGATTTTCCCCAATGTTTCGATTTGGCCAGACTAGACCGATTTAATTTCTGATACTCACCTCGCCGAGGGCACCGCGACGCTGTCCAAATTGCAAGCACAGTCTATCTCGATCGGCCCGCATCTGAAAGGACTGCTTTGCGCCCCACCCGGACGGAAGGCCCGCGTGCGACGTCGTCGGCTCATTGGGCACCCGCGGAAGTGCCGACGAAAGACAGCAGCGCAGTCGGGGCGAAGCAGTCACGCCGGCGGAGGCTTGCTGCTCGGAAAACCAGGCGACTGCTTTGGCCCCATATCTTGCACCCACGCAGTCTTCTCGTCCGTGCAGGCGTGGGAATTATTGGGATGGAGGTGTCGCGCGCAGCGCCTTTCTTCTTTCTTCTTCATATGCCATTGCCGCTTCGGGATGCCCAAAACGCGATGTGACGTGCAACTTCGCGCGAAGGCGCTTCAAAAAATGAAGTTGAACGCCGCGAAGTCCCGTCACGTTGGAGAGAGTGCCAAGGGCGGTTTCCCGATATACCTGAGCCCATGCCAATCGTAGCCGATTGCTTCCACACGCCAGCGCTCTCGGTCGAGGTTGCTTAAATCGTCCGCCAGCGGGCATTGGATCGCAACGCTATGTGTAGCCACTCGGGATTATATGCTGCGAGGATGGCCGGGGTGACGCAGGCATGCCAATGCACTACGAACGGTCTCGTGTAAGATAACTGAACTTTCGTGCCAATGCGTTTAAATGCGAGCAGGCGGCTGGTTCTCTTTTATGTGCCGCGGTGCCAATACTCCGAGAATGATTGCTATAAGAAAGAGAGCGGGCACATCGCCTAATAGATGACCCCGTTCCGACTCATCGGTGATGGATTGAATGGACATTATTCCGCCGTGCACCACGCTCGACCAGACCGTAAACCAGATGACACTCGTGTATGCGTCAGGATTTCGCGACGCCAAGAGTAAAAATACACCAAGCGTCGCATAAACGCCGATGATCATCATCAGATAGTGTGAATGTCCTTGCCCCCAAGTCCAGCCGGAAGGCCAGACGATGCCCATTGGGTAAATACCGAAAATGAAAGTCAGGCCGAAAACGATCAACGCGACGCGAAGATAAAGCAGGCGGTTTGTCCCTAGCGCAATAGGTTGGTTCATGGTGTTCTCCTTCGATGCCGGTGACACACTTTGTCAGGGCTCACGCTGATCGCTCTCATCAGAACCTTTAAGTTACGCCAATTGACACAGTTTCCAAAGAACCTGAATGTGACCTGCTGGGTCCGAGCGGATATCGTGACTGAATTGTTCTCCTGGCCATTAGAAACTCGCGTAGACCGGATCCTGGAAATGTTCCCTGTGACGGAGTCGAACCTTAGCGCTAACTCGCCGGTTCGAGCACGTGTTGTTCCGGTATGATCTAACAGCCGCTAGGCGGTGCCGCCTGCATGATCGCGGCTGAATGAACCACAGGCAGGAGAGTAGGGGATCATACGTGTTTCTTGCGGGTTTATCATGCCAATTGGCGCAGCGCAGAAGGCGGGCGGGTGCACCGTTCAAGTCTGCACCGGGCAAGTCGATCGCGAAGCAGACACCGATGAACTGGCCGCTACCTATCGAGAACCGGCCGGTACAATTCATTCTGCAGCAGACAGCTTTAAGGCGCGCGCTTGCGAAAGGTAATGATCGGTCCATTCCGGAATATTACCTGGTACTCGGGTATAACGCCAGAAGCCTCGCGAAGACTATTGAGCGTCTTGCACACAAGGATCCTTCGGTCCCCTCAGCCCCTTACATAGACTGCCGACGTGGCTGGTAGCCATGGCGCAGGCGCCGGCGCCCGGCTCCCGAATGGGGGGCGTCCCAGGTCTCCTCCTGCGGACTCTTTGAAACTCGGGGGTTCGTCGTTTTGTCCAAGCACCTAGGGAGGCGCCTTACCGTGCCCACGGAGTCCCCGAGGAGGACCTGACAGCGCCGCGTAGAGCTTTGCGGCGTCATTAACGAAACTGAGACGGTCGACCGGATGGGGGTCGTGTTATGTTGTGTGCGACGAAGTGATGTTAATGCCTGCCGATTGCGTGGCACGCTGAGGTCGGCACGCGTGGGTTGAAGCCGTTCAATCGGCATTGCCGTGCCGATACATCACTCGTCTGTGAGCCTTCGCGGTTAGGTGGATGGCCCGGTCGTAATCGAAGGATGGCCGTGTCGCACCGTATCCCAGACAAAAAATGACCCCGCCGGGGAAGCGGGGCCGTTGGTGGGATCTCATGGGGCCAGTCCACTTCCGGTATCGAACTGGAAGTGTGGGGAGGATTGACCCCCGAGGCGCATCATGGTGATGCTGGTTTTTCAGTCACCTTATTGCCAACACTCTAATGGCTTGACATCGTGCCTCAACTCAGGACGAGCACCTGCGGGAAAACCCCCAGGGCGAGGTTGGCACGGGAAAACGGGCGAAGCGTCTTTGCGATTGAAAAATTTGCTACCTTCTGGAACGCACTCATGAGCAAATCTGGCCAAGCCATCGTCGATTATGAGCCCACGCTCGACAACTCACGGCCACCCGGCCTCGTCGTACATCGTGCACGCGCTACCGAAACCGTCCTCATCGGCGTCGCATACCTTGCCGTCTACGTGTCGCTCTATTGGATCAGCTCGGTCGAGCACAACCCGTTCGCCAGTTACTCGTGGAATCCGAATTCAGGTGCGAGCTTCGCGGCAATGGTAATGTTCGGACGGCGGATGCTCCCGTTCATGTTCATCGCCCCACTGCTCGGCGACCTTTTCGTCCCACAGTTGACGGTCCCGCTGCCCCTCGAGCTTGCCCCGGCGATCCTCATCGGTGGAATCTACGGGGCGGCCGCGCTCTTCCTTCTACACCCCAAGCGGCGCTTTGACCGCACGTTGCAATCGATGTCGAGTCTCGTTCTTTTAACTTTTACGATTGTGGTGAGTGCGGCCGTGGTAGCAGGTGGCTACATCGGGATAGTTGTCGCATCTGGTCTGCTGAAGACGGTGGACTTCGCCCCGGCGGTGCTGAGCTACTGGGTTGGCGATACGATCGGCATCATGGTGATGACCCCGTTCGCGCTGGTCTTGTGGACTCACCGATATGAGGCGTGGATGTCGGCCGAAACCCTGCTGCAGCTTCTCGCCATCGCGGCTGCGCTCATGTTGGTGTTTGCCTATTGGACTGACCAGCACCTTCAAATCGTTTACATACTCTTTGTGCCCGTCGTGTGGATGGCGGTGCGCACAGGAATCGAGGGTGTCAGTCTCGGAATCGTCGCCACCCAACTCGGTTTTATTTTGGGCTTTCACGCTTTTCCGGATGAAATCGGCGAAATGCCGAAAGTCCAGGCTCTCATGCTGGTCCTCGCCTTGACGGGACTCTTTGCCGGAGGGCTGGTAACAGAGCGACGCCGCACCGAGGCGGTATTGCGCCTGCATCAGGAATCGCTCGCCCGGCTCGCGCGACTAGCCAGTGTGGGAGAACTCGCAGCCGCTGTTGCGCATGAGCTAAATCAGCCCTTGACGGCGGCCGGCACCTATACGCGGCTGGTCGACGACGCTATCCGCACCGGCAATGGGGACACTGGCGCTTTGGCTGAGACCGCAAGGAAGGCGGCAGCGCAAGTCGAGCGCGCGGCCGCGGTGGTGAAGCGCTTACGGGCGCTCGTCCGCCTCGATCGCAGCAACCGTGCCGTTTGTCGCGTCGATCGCATCGTCCGGGAAACCATCGATCTGTGCGGACCCGATCTCGATCGCCGTGGCATCAAAGTGCGTCAATGCGTTGCAGCCGGCCTACCACCGGTAATGGTCGATATGCTCCAGATCGAACAGGCATTGCTCAATCTGGTGCGCAATTCCATTGATGCGATCGGTGAAACCGGGCAAGGGGCCATCTCGATCGAGGCTCCACACGTGGACGCGGACTTCGTCGAGGTGTGCGTGCGCGACTCCGGGCCGGGCTTCCCGCCCGATCGCGCCGTCAATCCGTTCCTGCCACTTTCCTCAACAAAGAAGGAAGGGCTTGGGGTCGGGCTGTCGCTATGCCGGTCTCTCATCGAGGCTCATGGTGGCCGCATCTG